>VGCQ01000423.1 GCA_016870055.1 Alphaproteobacteria bacterium
GCCAGGCCCTCGAGTTCCCGCCGTTCGTCCGCCGTCAGCTCAATCGCAACCGCTGCCTTGCCCATGGATCATGTCCTCCGCTGCGAGTATGCATGATCCAATAAATTTATCGATCAGGACACTAGCGGTACAATCGTTTCAGCCGATCGCGCTTGGTCCAGCGATGGTCGGGCCGGGCGCGCAGGCCGCTCGACGCACCCCAGCCGTCGGCGAGGGCGAGTTCCAGGCGGATCGGCCGATGATCTGACGGTCCGAAGGCGAGCGCCGAGGCGACGCGACAGTCGAGGCCGTGCACCAGGCAGCGGTCGAGCCGGAACGGCACGACGTTGCTGGCGAAGTGTGTCGGCACGCGTGGGCCGACGTCGCTGAAGCCGGGCAGGGCGACCCGGCCCACCATGTTGTAGTCGCCGATGATCGCCGCCGGCTTGCCGCGCAGAGCGGAGGCGACGCGTTCGAGCTGGCGGCGGTTCAGGAGCTGGCCGTGCGACAGATGGACATTGGCGAAAGTGATTTCGCCAAGCTGCAGGATCTGCGCACGCCGCCGCGGCAGGCGGCCGGGCAGGCGCGAGGCCGGCAGCGGCAGCGCTTTGGGCACGGCGAAGCGATGCGGGCTCCAGACTGCGAGCCCGTGGATGCGGCCAAGCCACGACAGGCGGTGGAAATGGCCGCCCAGCAGCTCGGGCAACGCCGCCATCGGGCGGGTCGCCTCCTGCATCAGGAACAGGTCGGGCTTCTCGCGCCGCGCCAGCGCCGCCACATCCTCGACTGCCGCGCCGGTGAGCCGCAGCAGATTCCAGCTGATGACCTTCAAGTCCGCCTCATGGCTTGATCGGATGGTCGCGCCGCGCCTGGCGGATCTGTTCGGTGATCGACGCGGCGCTGCCGGCGGCGGCCTGCAGCTCGCTGCGGACGGTCTCGCGCCGCTCGTGGATCGAGGCGATCACCCGGCCCATCGGCACGCCGAGACCGACCAGCGCCGATTCGGCGAGCTGCAGGCTCGCTTCGATCGTCTCGGGCACGGTGTCGGTGACCTTGAGCGTGTAGAGGTGTCGAGCGTGCTGCGCGTCGTGGGCGCGCGCAACGATCATGACGTCGGGGCGGCGGGCGCGCACGGCGCGCACCACGTCGTCGACGGCGGTGGTGTCGAGGGTGACGATGACGCCGATCGCCTCGTCGATGCCGCAGCGCTGCAGGAACAACGGATTGGAGGCGTCGCCGTAGTAGATCGGCCGCCCCAGCCCGCGCCAGCGCTCGACCAGCGCGGTGTCGCTGTCGACGGCGATGTAGGCGATGGCGTGCTCTTCCAGGAGCCCGCACACGAGCTGGCCGACGCGGCCGTGGCCGACCACGATGGCCCGCTTGGCATGGTCGTCCGGCGGCAGGACGGCCGTCGCCGAGTCGGCCATCGCCTGCCGGGCGAAACGTTGTCCAGCGCGCCGGGCGAACACCGCGATCAGCGGCAGCAGCGCCATGGTGAGCGACACCACCGCCAGCACGCCGGCTGCGACATTGGCCGCCACCAGGCCGACCTGCACGGCAAGGCCGATGCCGATGACGGCGAACTCGCCGCCCGGCGCCAGCAGCAGGCTGGTCTCGATGCTGGCCGGCCACGGCACGCCGAACAAGCGGCAGAGCGGCACCAGCAGGATCGTCTTCAGCGCGATCAAGGCGAGAAAGCCGGCCGCGATCAGGATCGGCTCGCGCCAGATCAAGCCGAGATCGATCGACATGCCGACCGAGAAGAAGAACACGCCGAGCAGCAGGCCGCGGAACGGATCGATCATCGCCTCGATGGCGCGCCGGTACTCGGTCTCGGCCAGCAGCAGGCCGACGACGAAGGCGCCGAGCGCCATCGACAGGCCGGCGTAGGCGGCGATCACGCCGGCGCCGACCGCGACCAGCAGTGTCGCCGCCATGAAGAACTCCGGATTGTCGGTGCCGGCGGCCAGCCGCAGCAGCGGCCGCAGCACGACGCGGCCGACGACGATGATGACGCCGACCGCGATCGCCGCCTCGACCAGCGCCACCACGACGCCCTGCACGACCGACGCGCCGTCGGCCGCGCTGCCCAGCGCGCCGATCAGGAACAAGAGCGGCACGACGGCAAGATCCTGGGCGAGCAGGATGGCGAAGCTGGTGCGGCCGGTGGTCGACATCATGCGGCGTTGACCCGACAGCAGCTCCATGACGATGGCGGTCGAGCTGAGCGCCAGGCAGGCGCCGATGATCAGCGCCGCCGCGGCGGGTTGGCCGAGCCACAGCGCGCCCAGGCTGATGGCGAGCGCGGTGAGCAGGCCCTGCAGGCTGCCCAACCCGAACACCAGCCGGCGCATGGTGAGCAGGCGGCGCGGCGACAGCTCCAGGCCGATGAAGAACAGCAGAAAGACGATGCCCAGGTCGGCGATGAAGGCGATCTGCTTCTCGCCGGTCACGGTGAGCCAGTCGATGGCGCGCGACTGGTCGGCCAGCCGACCGAGCCCGTTGGGGCCGAGGATCGCGCCGACCAGCAGGAAGCCGACCACCGGGCTCACCTTCAGGCGGTGCACCACCGGCGCCACGATCGCCGCCGTGCCCAGCACGATCAGGGCATCCTTGAAGACGATCAGCTCGCTCGGTCCCGCCATTGGCCGCAACATAGACGCTGGGCGCCGATCTGTGCACACTTTCTTCGACGACCATGGCGATCGTCGGACAGCGAAAGGAAGAATACGACATGAAGGTGGTGATCACCGGCGGCGCGGGTTTCCTCGGCAAGAAGTTGGCGCGGCGCATCCTGCAGGCGGGCGCGCTCGCCGGGCCGGCCGGCACGCCCGAGCGGGTGAGCGAGCTGCTGCTGTTCGACGTCGGCGCGGCGAGCGGGCCCGGCCTCGACGATCCGCGGGTCAAGGCGGTGGCGGGCGACATCGCCAATTTCGCCACTGTGCAGTCGATCGTGCAGGGCGCCACCACGGTATTCCACTTCGCCGCCGTGGTCAGCGCCGGCGCCGAGGCCGATTTCGATCTCGGCTACAAGGTCAACCTCGACGGCACGCGCAACGTGCTGGAAGCCTGCCGCGCCCTCGGCACCAACCCGCGCCTGGTGTTCACCAGCTCGCTGGCAGCGTTCGGCGGCGACCTGCCGCCCGCGGTCGCCGACGACACTCCGCTCACGCCGCAGACCTCTTACGGCGCGCAGAAGTCGATCGGCGAATTCCTGGTCCGCGACTACACGCGCAAGGGATTCTTGCGCGGCACCGCGGTCAGGCTGCCGACCATCTGCGTGCGCACCGGACTGCCCAACAAGGCCGCTTCGACCTGGGCAAGCTCGGTGGTGCGCGAACCGTTGACCGGCGTCGACGTGATCTGTCCGGTCACGCCCGAGACCGTCATGGTGGTGCTGAGCCCGCGCAAGACGGTCGACGCCTTCCTGCGCCTGCACGACCTGCCGGCCGACGCGTTCGGCCCCGGCCGCACGCTGCTCTTGAACGGCATCAATGTCACGGCGCGCCAGCTCGAGCAGGCGGTCGGCCGCCACGCCGGCAATCGCAAGGTCGGCAAGGTCGTGTGGCAGCACGATCCGGCGATTCAAAAAATCTGCGACGGCTGGCCCCAGGGCATCGATTCGGCCCGCGCCCGGGCGCTCGGGTTCCAGACCGACAAGGACCTCGACGAGGTCGTGCGCAACTTCATCGCCGACGATCTCGACGAGCAGATGAAGATCGCCAAGGCGGCATAGAACATGATGGGTTCAGCTGGAATCAGCTGAACCCATCATGCCTGCTGCAACAGCCAACACCGCTGCGCGCGAATGAGATGAAAAGGAACCGCATGCGGTTCCTTTTCATCTCATTCCGCTCTAACGAAGGGAGCGCGCCGCTCGCGCGGCGCGCTCACGGCATCAGCGCCCGCGCAGCCGCCGCCAGTGGTTCTGCAGGAAGCGCAGCGGCCCCCATACCGATCGCGGCCGCATCATGTACCAGCGCTGCGGCTCGTTGTCGGGGCCGGCGATCGGGCTGGCATCGTAGTCGTATTCGGTGATGCCGACGGCATCGGTGTCCCACGGCCCGGTGGTCTTGAA
>VGCQ01000424.1 GCA_016870055.1 Alphaproteobacteria bacterium
CGAGAAGGCAGGGCTGGAGATGGTCGACGCACCAGTCTCGGGCGGCGTCGGTGGTGCGACAGCCGGCACCCTCACCTTCATGGTCGGCGGCGGCGATGCGGCCTTCGCCAAAGCGCGGCCGATCCTGGAGAAGATGGGCAAGAACATCGTGCATACCGGCCCGACCGGCGCGGGGCAGGCGGCCAAGATCTGCAACAACATGATCCTCGGCGTCACCATGATCGGCGTCGCCGAAGGTTTCCTGCTGGGCAAGCGTCTGGGGCTGGACGTGCAGAAACTGTTCAACATCGTCTCGACATCGTCCGGCAGCTGCTGGGCGGTGAACAACTACCTGCCGCTACCCGGTCCCGTGCCGACCTCGCCGGCCAACCGCGACTACCAGGCGGGCTTTACGGCCGACAACATGCTGAAGGACCTGAAGCTCGCCCAGCAGGCCGCGCAAACCTCGGGTGCCAGCACGCCGATGGGCGCCGAGGCGGCCCAACTCTTCAACCTGTTCGTCAATGCCGGCAACGGCGGCAAGGACTTCTCCGGCATCATCAAGATGCTCGAGGGGAAGTAAGCCATGATCACCCTCTACGACCTCGTCTTCCAGGACGATCGCCGGCCCAGCCCGTTCTGCTGGCGCGCCAAGTTCGCGCTGAAGCACAAGGGGCTTGCCTGGCGCGACGAACCGGTGGGCTTCACCGAGAAGGAGAAGATCGCCTTTGCCCAGTCGCAGACCCTGCCGGTCATCCATGACGGGGCGCATGTGGTGAAGGACAGCTGGGCGATCGTGCGGCACCTCGACAAGGCTCATCACGAGCAGCCGCTGTTCAAGAGCGAGATGGCGTTGTCCTACGCGCACTTCGTCGCGGGCTGGGTCGACACCACCGTCCATCCGGCGCTGTTTCCGTTGCTGATCGGCGACCTCTACGACCGCGTGCGGCCGGCCGACAAATCCTACTTCCAGGAATCGCGCGCCAAGCGGCTGGGCACGACCGACTTCGCTGCCTTCCAGGCCAAGGCGCGCGAGAAGGGGCCGGCTGCGTTCCGGGCCGTGCTGGAGCCGGCGCGGCGCGTCTTGAAGGAGCAACCGTTTCTGTGCGGCGAGCATCCGGCCTATCCGGATTATGCGTTGGTCGGCGCCTTCCTGTGGGCGCGGGTCGCGAGCCCGTTTGCACTGCTCGAGTCCGACGATCCGGTGCATGCCTGGCGCGAGCGCATGCTCGACTTGTTCGACGGCATGGGGCGCAAAGCCAAGGCGGCATGAAATACGATGCCGTCGTCTTCGATCTGCTGACGGCGCTGCTCGATTCCTGGACGCTGTGGAACGACGTCGCCGGTTTGGACGATGCCGGGTTGCGCTGGCGTCGGCGCTACCTCGAAATCACCTACGGCTGCGGCGCCTATCGGCCTTACGAATTGCTGGTGCGCGAAGCGGCGTGCGACGTCGGATTGCCGGAGACATTGGGGCAGATGCTGGAGCAGCGTTGGGGCGAGTTGACGCCCTGGCCGGAAGTGTCGCGTGTTCTGGCGGGTTTGCCCGTTCCATTGGCTGTGGCGACAAATTGCTCGATCCGTTTGGGCCGACACGCAGCCGAGCGGGCGGCCGTTGCCTTCAAGGTTGTCATCACCGCCGAAGAGGCCGGCTTCTACAAGCCGCGCCCGGAACCCTATCGCGCTGTGCTCGCGGCACTGGGGACCGACCCGGCCCGAACCCTGTTCGTGGCCGGCTCGGCGTCGGACGTACCCGGCGCCAAGGCGGTTGGCATGGCGGTCTACTGGCACAATCGTAGCGGCCTCGCGGCCCCCGACCATACGCGCCCCGACTATTGCGAAACCACCCTCGATCCGCTGGCCGACGTGTTTCGCATTCGCCAGGCCGCGCGCTAAGCTTCGACCCGAGCAAGGAGACGCGCCGTGGCCGACGCCCAACCCTTCAAGCCTGATGAGCACCGCTTTGGGCCGACCCATTGGTTCGAGGACCTCAAGGTCGGGCAGAAGTTCTATATCAACTCGCGCACTCAGACTGAATCGCTGTTCGCCGCCTTCCAGCTCGCCAGCGGCGACAACCATCCTATCCACTACGACCGTGAATATTGCCGCGCCCGAGGCCACCGCGACATGCTGGCCCACGGCCTGCAGGTCGCCATCCAGGGCGCGGCGGGTGCCGGTATCTTTCCGCACGTTATCGGCGATTCCCTGGTCGGCTTCCTCGAACAGTCGTCGCGCTTCCTAAAGCCGGTCTATTGCGGCGACACGCTCTATCCGATGCTCGAGGTGAGCGAGCTGAAGGCCGGCCGGACGACCGGTGTGGTCATCATGAAACTCACCATTCACAATCAGGCCGGCGTGCTGGTATGCGACGGAGAACACAAGTACCTTGTGAAGAAGCGGCCGCACTAGGAGAGGGGACCGACATGCTCGGCGTCATTGCAAAGCTCACCATCAAGCCCGGGACTAACGCCGATTTCGAAGCCACGATGAAGGCGCTGCAGGCCAAAGTCCGTGCCGACGAGCCCGGCAACAAGCTCTACGCCCTACACAAGACCGCCGACGCCAACGTCTACGTCATGCTCGAGCGCTACGACGATCAGGCGGCGCTCGATGCCCATCGCGCGGCGCCGCATTTCAAGGAGTTGGGGCGCAAGCTCGGCGATTACCTCGCCGGCCGACCCGACGTCCAGGTGCTGCAGGAGATCTGACGCCCGAAACGGCGTCATAGGCGACCATGGACGGCGTCATCCATCGTCACACCAAGCCGGGCACCGCGCCCGGCACGCTCGCCGGCCGCGCGCCGGTGCCCGACGAGGCGCTCGACTTCACTCTCGTCGAGTATTCGTCGGAGGACGTCCAAGTCATGCATGGGGTGGAGGTCGACGAATGCCGCTTCCATCTCGGTACCCCCGGCCATACCTGGATCGACGTCGCCGGCCGGCCGAGCTCGGAGATGCTTCGCGATCTCGGCATGGCCTTCAACCTGCATCCGCTGGCGCTCGAAGACGTGTTCCATGCCAACCAGAGGAGCAAGCTCGACCTCTATGAGGGCCAAGGCTTCGTCGTGCTCAACGATCCGGTCTACGAGGATTGCGTGCTGATCCCGCGCCAGGTCAGCATCTTCTTCGGCGAGAACTATGTGATCTCTTTCCACGATCACAAGGTCGATATCTTCAAGCCGGTGCGTGATCGCGTCCAGACGGCAGGCTCGCGGCTTCGCACCTTCGGCATCGACTACCTAGTCTATGCCCTGATCGACCTCGTGGTCGACCGCAAGTTCCCGCTGATCGAGGCGCTGTCGTCGCATCTCGAGCAGCTCGAGGACGAGGCGCTCGAGCGTCCCACCAAGGACACGCTCTATCACATCCACCAGGCGCGGCGGGCGCTGGTGGTGTTCCATCGCATCCAATGGGCCGAACGCGAGACAGTGCTGGCGATGATGCGGCCGGAAGTGCCGTTCATCATGCCCGAGACGCGCACCTACCTCCGCGACTGTTTCGACCACGCCGTGGCGGTGCTCGATCTGGTCGAGAGCTATCGCGAAATGACCAACGGCCTGATGGAAGTCTATCTCATGCATTCGTCGAACCGCATGTCGGAGGTGATGAAGACCATGGCGATCATCACCGTCTTCTTCATGCCGCTGTCCTTCCTGGCCGGTATCTACGGCATGAATTTCGATCGTGGCGCCGGCAACATGCCCGAGCTGGGCTGGCAGTACGGCTACCTCTTCTTCTGGGGGCTGGTCGTGACCGTCGTCAGCAGCCTGTTCTTGTGGCTGAAGCGCAAGCGTTGGATTTGAGCATCCATGGGCACTTTTCGCATCTTCGGCTCGGAACTCTCACCTTATTCGGTCAAGGTCCGATCCTACTTTCGCTACAAGGCGCTGGCGCACGAGTGGATCCCGCGCTCGCCCGCTGTGCAGGCCGAATTCCAGAAATACGCCAAGCTGCCGCTGGTGCCGCTGGTCGTGACGCCGGACGGCGAGGGCATCCAGGATTCGACACCCATCCTCGAACGCGTCGAAGCGAGCCAGCCCGAACCG
>VGCQ01000425.1 GCA_016870055.1 Alphaproteobacteria bacterium
GCCTCGACCGGCCCATACATCGGCCGTGACGGCGTTTCGAAGTCGAATTGCGCGCGATTGACCTCGCCCAGGAGCATGCCGATCAGCGATTCGAACATCGAGACATCGACCATCTGGCCCTTGCCGATGACGTGCCGCTGGTGCAGCGCCGCCAGGATGCCGCCCAACGCGTAGGCGCCGCTGGCATAGTCGGCAACGAAGATGCCGCAATTGTCGGGCCGCGTGCGACCCTGCTGGTAGAAGAGATGCGCCATGTCGTAGCCGGTCGAGGCATGGATGACCGGAGCATAAGCCGGCCGGCCGGCCGCCGGTCCGGTCTGGCCGTAGCCCGAGATCGCACCGTAGATGATCAGGGGATTGATCTTTGCAAGCTCGGGGTAGTCGAGGCCGAGCCGCTTCATGACACCCGGCCGGTAGTTCTCCAAAACGATGTCGACCGTCTTCACCAGCTTCTTCACCGCCGCGATCGCCTCGGGCCGCTTGAGGTCGAGCACGATCGAGCGTTTGCCGGCATTGAGCTGTCCGAACATCGTGCCGGCACCACCGCGCTGCACGGGGCGGCTACGCATCAGGTCGCCCTCCGGCGCCTCGACCTTGATGACGTCGGCGCCCATGTCGGCCATCAGGCGCGCGCAATGGGGACCCGCGATGGTGGTCGAGAAGTCGAGGATGCGCACGCCGTCGAGCGGCCGCCGATTGATCTGGTTCATGTCGTCTACCGGGCTATGAGAATGAGAACCACGCCACCCACCACCAGGAGGCTGCCGAACCACTCGCCGGCCGACGGCCGCTCCTTGAGCACCAGGTGGGAGGCAATGAAAGTGAAGACCAGCTCGATCTGGCCGACGGCGCGTACCAGGGCGGCGTTCTCCAGCGTCATGGCGAGCGCCCAGCCGGCCGAACCCAGGACGCTGAAGATGCCGACCCACACCGACGAGCGCCAGTTGACCCAGACCTTGCCGAGCTGCGGCGCATCACGGCGCGCGAGGTAGGCCGCCATCAGCACGACCTGGATAGTGTTCATGCAGGCAAGCACGGTGATGCCGCGAACCATGAAGTCGCCGTCAGGCAGGAGCTTGGAGGCCTCGCGGATGGTGCCGGCGGCGATGGCGAACACGGCGCCCGACAGGATGCCGTAGAGTGCGCCCTTGTGGGTGAGATCGGCGAGCACGTTGCGGATATTGGCGAACGAGCCGCGCACGCTCAGGATCGCCACGCCGCCCAGGCAGATCAGGATGCCGATCCAGGCGCCGAGCCGCAACGGCTCATGGGCGATGAAGGTGGCGAACAGCGCCACGAACACCGTCTCGGTCTTGGAATAGACGGTACCGACCGCGTAGTTGCGCAGCGCAAAGGCATGGATCATGAGCGACGTCGCCACGATCTGCGCGACACCCGCAATGGTGACCAAACCGAGGAAGGCGAGTGACAGGGCGGGGACCTGTCGGCCGGTGCCGAACACCAGGAAGGCGAGGGCTGCCAGGGCGAGCGGCGCGCCGTAGAGGTAACGCACGAAGTTGGCGCCATCGACGCTCAGGACCCCGCGAATCTTCTGCTGCATGGTGGTCCGGATGTTCTGGCACAGCGCAGCGAAAATGGTGATCGGTATCCAAAGCGGCACGCGGTAGTCTCCCCTGGAGCGAGTGTATGGCCTCGACGGCTCGGCGTCTGCCGCCTAAATTTCCACGATGCGACAAGATTTGCGCGATGCGCTGTCCAAGACATGGCCCGAGCTCGGACGGGCTGGCGTGTGGTGGACCGGATCACAGCGGGTGAAGATGGTGCGCGAGGTGCGCAAGGCGCGGACCTGTGCGCTCTGTGGCGCCCGCAAGGTGGCTCTCTCACCACATACTTTGGCCGGGCGCCACGACACGGCGACCGACTTGCCAGAAGCGGCGATCGAGGCGATCCACCGCATCGTCACCGATCCGGGCCGCCTGTCGGAGGCGTGGTATAGGCGTACCATCGACAGCAGCCTGACCGACGCAGCCTATGTCGAGCTGGTGTCGGTGGTTGCGATCACCACGGCGGTCGACACGTTCGATCGCGGTTGCGGTCAGTCGATGCGAGAGTTGCCAGCCGCGCGGCCGGGTGAACCTCGCCGCCGCCGGCCGGTCGGCGCCAAGCCTGGCCTCGGGTGGATGCCCATGCTGGCGCCCGAGGACGTGACCGCCGACGATCCGCCGCTCTATGCATCGGCCGGTCGTATCGGCGGCAACGTGCATCGCGCGCTGAGTTTGGTACCTGAAGCGATGATGCAGTTCTGGGATCTGTTCGAGACCATGTACCTGCCGCAGCACGCCATGCGCGATTTCGGGCAGGAGTACCGCGCGATCGATCATGCGCAGATCGAGATGCTGGCGGCCCGCGTCGCCGTGCGCAATCAATGTGTCTATTGAACGACCAGCCATTTGGCCCTGCTCCGGGGGAGCGGCAAGCACAACGGCATCGACTATCACTTCGAAGGCATCGTCGACGGCAGTGGCGGCAGCGGTGTGGCGCACGAGCGGGAGTTGCTCGCCTTTGCCGACGCCGCGATCGACCCCAGCCAGATGGCTGCTGAGCAGGGCGCGGCGCTCGCAGCCTGCGCCGGTCGTGAGGCCATGCGGGATGCGGCGGCCGTCATCGCCGGCTTCGACGCCATCACCCGCGTGGCCGACGCTACCGGCATCCCTCTCGAGGCGCCCAAGGCCGAGGCATCGGTCGAGTGGCGCGACCGGCTCGGGATCGACGAGTTCTGGCGTATGAAAGTTTGACCAAATGTTCGACGCTATTTTCGCCAGCGCCCTTCGCTCGCTGCCGGTGTTTGCCACTCACTTTGCCGTCACCGTGGTGATGTTGGTGGCTGCCGTGATGCTGTACCAGATGCTGACGCCACAGAGCGAAGCGCGGCTGATCCGCGAAAACAACGCAGCGGCAGCCACGGCGTTCGGTGCGGTGGTTCTGTCGCTTGCGCTACCACTTGGCATGTGTCTGGCGCGCAGCGTCAGCATTCCCGACATCGTGGTGTGGGGCGTCGTGGCGTTGGTCGTGCAGTTCGGCACGTTTTTCGTCGCTCGCCTGGCCTTCCGCGACCTCGTGCAGCGCATCGAGCGCGGCGAGGTGGCCTCGGCAATCGCCTTGGGGGCGACCCATCTCGCCATCGGCGTCATCAACGCCGCGGCTATTGCCGGTTGACGTCGAGAATGCGTCGAGCTTTCCGGATATTGGCCGTACTCATCGCTGTTTCCGTGCTGATCACTGCGATCGATCGGCTTTCCGTTCTGTTCGACATCTACGAGGCGCCACGGCGTCCACTGCCGCCGACGGACATGCGGCCATGGCTGGGTGCCCAGCCGGCACCGATCCCCTTTGGCAATACTGCGACCCGGCCGACAGTCGATATCACCGTCGAGGATCCGGGCAAGCCGCACGACTCCATAGGCACTGCATTCCATGTCGCCCCGGGCGTCTGGCTAACGGCAGGTCACGTGCTCGACAGCTGTCGCAAAGCCTATGTTCGCGTTCGTGACCAGTGGCTGCCGATCGCTCGCAAGCTCGTGCACCCGGTTGCCGACGTTGCGGTTGCCCTGGTCGAGGCCGCCGAACGGCCGCCGGAAATCCACCTTACCAAGCGGCTGCCGGTCCTCGGCCAGGACGGTTATCATTTCGGCTACCCAGGCGGTGAGCCGGCCGCGGTTCACACCCGCTTCGTCGGCTCCGCGCGTATCCGCAAGGGTCGACCGGGTACACCACTCGAGCAAGGCTGGATGTGGGCCGAACGCGCTCGCACGCCGCCCGACATCGACGGCCTCGGCGGCCTCTCTGGCGGCCCGCAAGTCGATCGCACCGGCGCGGTGCAAGGCATCACCGTTCTGCATTCGCCGCGAGCCGGCCGGCTGACGACGACCCCGGTGTCCAGGGCGCGCGAACTCCTGCAGCCCGAGGTCGCGCTGGTCGCAGACGGTGGCACAACCATTAGCCCTCGAGACTACGGTGACCACGGCACACAGGTCCGGGAGGCGGCGGGCACGGTTTTGCTG
>VGCQ01000426.1 GCA_016870055.1 Alphaproteobacteria bacterium
TCTGGCCACGCCACCGCCACCACCGCCGCCGTCACTCGAGCAGGCTCTGCCACCGGTCGAAGCGCCGCCGCCGCCGCTCACATCGAGCGACGTCCCGCGGCCGCCGCCAGCACCACCGCCACCGCCGCAGCGCGCCCAGCCGGCGCCGCGCCCGCCGCCACCGCCGCAGCATCAGCAACAACAGCAGCAGCAGGCGCTGCAATCCTCGCCCCTTTCTCGCCCGCAGCCACGCGCACCCAACGAGCAGCAGGCCGCGCGTCAGGCGCCAACCTTCGTCAATCCCGCCGATGTCTACGGCCAGCGGCGGTTCGAGGATGAGTATCTATGGGCGGTGCAGCGCAAAATCTCCCAGCACCAGGAATTCATCGGCAACGTCACCGTCGCATCTGGCGCACTGAGCTTGCGCTTGACCATCGCTCGCGATGGCCGGCTGCTCAATGTCAGCATCAGCCGGTCGAGCGGCAGCGCCGCGCTCGATAACGCCAGCCTGCACGTCGCCCGCCAGGCCGCTCCCTATCCGCCGCTGCCGCCGGAGATCGGTGGCGCCCAGCACATCTTCATCTTGCCGCTGAACTTCAGGCGCAACTGAGCCGGCGGATCGACTGGCCGAGCGCACCACAGGCTCGTAAAACGGGATCGCCGTGAGCGCCGATGCCAGCCTCGCCCGCGCCGGACCAGGGCACATGCCGCCGCTTGCCGTCGGGCTCGCGGTGCTGCTGCATGTCGTCATCGCTGCCGGCGTGTGGTGGCTGTCGCCGCTGCAGGCGCGCGAGGCAGCCGACGAGCCGATCATGGTGTCGTTCGACAGCTCGCCTTCGGACATCGGCCAGCAGCTGCTGGAACGGCAAGGCCCGCCCCCCGAATCCGTCGAGGCCGGCGCGCCGCCTGCCGACCCGCCACGCGACGTGCAACAGGCACTCGCCGCGCCGCCCGCACAAGCCGCGCCGCAACGCGAGGTGCGGCTGCCGATCTATGAGTTCTCCATTCCGGTCGTGCCGGAACCGCCGCCCGCACCTACTGCGCGCGACTTCTCGCCACCGCCGACCACCGCGCCGCGGCAGGTCCAGCGGCCACTACCGCTGCCGCCGCGGCCGGCTCCCCCGGCCCAGCACAGGCCCGCCGCCGAGGCGCCGGCCTCGACGCCGGCGCCGTTCCTCGGCCCCGACCCGGCCGACTCGCTTGCCGGCGCGGGCCGCCAGCGCAACGACTACATGACGCGCGTGTTCCGTCACCTCGAGCCGCATCGTGTCCGCACGCACAATGCGCGCGCACCCAACCAGCACGGTCGTGTCGTCACCCGTGTCACCCTCGCGCGTGACGGCGGCCTGCTCGGCGTCAGCATCGATTCGTCGAGCGGCCGGCCGGCGCTCGATGCCGCCGAGATCGAGGCGATTCGCAGCGCCGCGCCGTTTCCGGCGATCCCGGCCAACATGCCGGGCGACCCGGTGATCCTGATCCTGCGGATGACCTATTGAAAACTCGCACCTAGGCGAAGTCGCCGGCCAGCGCCCGGCGAACCGCAGCCGGCATCACCGCCATGTGACCATAGTTGGGATGGTCGAAGCCCACGACGACGTCGCCAGCGTCACTGCGGAAAGCCGCGATCTGCGGGGCGCTGAAGGGAAAACGCAGGAACTGCACCGACGAGGCCTTGCCGTCCTCGCGCGAGCGCTCCTGGTCGTCTTCGGCGACACCGCGGACGATCTCACCGCCGACACGAATGAAGGCCTGATGTTCGACGCCGCCCAGCGTCGCGAGCACGCGTGCCCGCCGCAGCGGATCGTCGATCTCGAACATCACGGTCGCTACCAGCTCGCCGCCCTGCGGGATCAGCGGGTTGTAGGCCCGGAGTTCATCGACGAGCTGCTCGGCGCCGCCCTTTTCGATGAACAGCATCTCGTGCACCTGATGCAGCATCGTGGCGTAGCATTCGAAGTAGAACGTCGCGAACGGGCCGACTTCCAGCCGGCGATGCTTCTTGATCTCGGCGATCTCGCGCCGCCGCTCGGTGCGTACCTTGCTGTACTCGGCAAGCGGCAGGATAGCCGAGGCGTCGATCTTGCGTGGACTCATGGCTCCTGTTCCATCAACCCGTAGGCGCGGGCGAGCAGCTCGATCGGATGGTGGCCGCGCGTCGGCTTGAGCTTCTGGTCGCCCGTCGTCAGCTCCATCACCTGCATCAGATGATCGGCGGCCAGCGGACACTCCGAGGCAACGAAGCTGGTGTCGTTCTTGATCGCGGCCTGGGCGGCGGGCTTGCCGACCTTCACCGCCGTCGCGAAATTCTCGGTGCGCGCCCCCCAGATGCCGCCGTGGCCGCTGCAGCGCTCGATCACCGCCACCCGCGTCTGGGGCACCAGGCGCAGCATCTCGGCCGCCTTGGCGCCCATGTTCTGCGCCCGCGCGTGGCAGGCCAGATGCACGCTGACACCGCCCTCGATCGGCTTCAAACCGGGCGTCAGGCCCTCCTTCTTGGCGATGTCGACGACATACTCCGAGAGGTCGAACGTCGCCTGCGACAGGCGCTCGATGGCGCTGTCACCGGGCAGGATCAGCGGCCATTCGAACTTCAGCATCAGCGCGCAGGAGGGCGTCAGCGCCACGATGTCGTAGCCTTTGTCGACCCACGGCAGCAGCGCCTCGCTCACCCGGCGGGCGGCCTCGGCGACTGCCGGCAGATCGCCCAGTTCCAGCTTGGGCATGCCGCAGCAGGCGGGATGGGCGACCTCGGTCTCCACGCCGTTCTTGGCCAGGACTGCACGCGCCGCGGCGCCGATGCCGGTGTTGTTGAAGTTCACGAAGCAGGTGGCGTAGAGCACAGCCTTGCGCTTGCCGAAGGCCGGCGCCGTCCGGTCGGCGACGGCGCCTTCGCGCCTGGCGCGAATCTCGAAGGTCTCGCCGGCATAGCGCGGCAGGCGTGCGCCATGATGGATGCCCGCCCAGCGTTGCAAGCCGGGGCGTGTCAGGCTGTTCTTCTCGTCGGTCACCCAGTTGGCGAGGCCGGCGGTGAAGGTCGCGAGCCGCCCGGTGCGGTCGGTGTCGGCGAGCTGCCGGGCGACGAACTCGGTGCCCTCCCGACGCGCGCGGACGGCGCGATGGCGCAGCATCAGGTGCGGGAAGTCGAGCGCCCATTCGTGCGGCGGCACATAAGGGCATTTGGTCATGAAGCACATGTCGCAGAGCGTGCAGGCTTCCTCGACCTTGGCGTAGTCGGCCTTGTCGACGCCGTCGAGCTCGCCGGTCGGACCGTTGTCGATCAGGTCGAACAGGCGCGGGAAGGAATCGCAGAGATTGAAGCAGCGGCGACAGCCGTGGCAGATGTCGAAAACGCGCTCCATCTCCTTCTCGAGCGCTTTTTCATCCCAGAACCACGGGTTCTGCCAGTCCAGGGCATGACGGACGGGGGCTTCGAGGCTGCCTTCGCGCATCGCAGTGCTGCTCTTCGTGGAATCGATCGGAAGAAAAAGGGGACCCCTCGGGGTCCCCCTTCGACGAGCCTTGTCGGCTCACGACATGGTGTCGAGCGCCTTCTGGAAGCGGCCGGCATGGCTCTTCTCGGCCTTGGCCAGAGTCTCGAACCAGTCGGCGATCTCGGCGAAGCCTTCCTCGCGCGCGGTGCGGGCCATGCCCGGATACATGTCGGTGTATTCGTGGGTCTCGCCGGCGATCGCGGCCTTGAGGTTCGCCGAGGTGGCGCCGATCGGCAGTCCAGTCGCCGGATCGCCGCTCACTTCGAGGAATTCGAGATGGCCGTGGGCGTGGCCGGTCTCGCCTTCCGCGGTCGAGCGAAAGACGGCGGCGACATCGTTGTAGCCTTCGACGTCGGCCTTTTGGGCGAAGTAGAGGTAGCGGCGGTTCGCCTGGCTCTCGCCGGCGAAGGCGGCTTTCAGATTGCCTTCGGTCTTGGATCCCTTGAGGTTCGCCATGGTTTTCTCCCTAACATGCAACTCGGCGACCGGCCCCTCGCCGGTCGGCCAGCCGGATATAGGGGGCCGACCGGCCGGCCGTCAAGCTGTTT
>VGCQ01000427.1 GCA_016870055.1 Alphaproteobacteria bacterium
TGCGAGATCCGTGACTTCGCCCGCGACTACGCCCACACCACGCTGGCCAAGCCGACCCAGTATTTCAACCAGCCCGCCACATTCCAGGGCTATGTCCGCGGTGACGGGCGGGTGGCGACGCGCAACTACATCGGCATCCTGACCTCGGTGAACTGCTCTGCCAGCACGGCGCGCTACATGGCCGATGCCTTCCGGGTCAATCCGATCACCGGCGACCGCGGGCTGCTTCAAGATTTTCCCAATGTCGACGGTGTCGTGGCCCTCACCCACAAGACCGGCTGCGGCATGGCGGCCGAGGGCGAGGGCATGGATCTGCTGCGCCGGGTCACCGCCGGCTACGCCCGCCATCCGAATTTCGCCGCGGTGCTGGTCGTCGGCCTCGGCTGCGAGGCCAACCAGATCGGCGGCCTGATGAAGGCCGAGAACCTGTCGGAAGGCAAATTCCTGCAGACCATGACCATCCAGGAGACCGGCGGCGCGGCCAGGACTGTCCGCGGCGGCGTTGCCCGCATCCGTGAGCTCCTGCCGGAGATCAACAAGACCAGGCGCGAAAGCGTCCCGGCCTCCCACATCACCATCGGCCTGCAATGCGGCGGCTCGGACGGCTATTCCGGCATCACCGCCAATCCGGCGCTGGGTGCGGCCTCCGACCTGCTCGTCCGCCACGGCGGCACGGTGATTCTCTCCGAGTCGCCGGAGACCTACGGCGCCGAGCACCTGCTGACGCGCCGGGCGGTGAGCCGGCAAGTCGGCGAGAAGCTGGTGAACGTGATGAAGTGGTGGGAGGACTACACCGCCAAGCACGGCGGCACGATGGACAACAACCCCTCACCCGGTAACAAGGCGGGCGGCATCACTACCATCCTCGAGAAGTCGCTAGGTGCGGCCGCCAAGGCCGGCTCGACCAACCTGGTCGACGTCGTGGGCTACGCCGAACCGGTCACGGCCAAGGGCTTCGTCTTCATGGACACGCCGGGCTACGATCCGGTCGCCGCCACCGGCCAAGTCGCCGGCGGGGCCAACATGATCTGCTTCACCACCGGCCGCGGCTCGGTCTACGGCTGCAAGCCCGCCCCCTCGATCAAGCTCGCCACCAACACGCGGCTCTACGAGCGCCAGGGCGACGACATGGACATCAACTGCGGCACCATCGTCGACGGTTCCGAGACCGTAGAGCAGTGCGGCCAGCGGATCTTCGACCTCATCCTGCGCACGGCCTCCGGCGAACCGACCAAAAGCGAGCAGATGGGCTTCGGCGACGACGAGTTTGCCCCCTGGGTCGTCGGCGCAACGATGTGAGCGCCACCCTGTTATTCGACGAAAGCGAATTTCCGATGACCCCCGTTTCTCCAGTGGATGATTCATGCCCGTAAGGAACCGCCCGATCGAGAGGCTGCGCAATATCGGCCACGTCACCGCCTACGACCTCAAGGAAGTCGGTATCCCGGACGAGAAGACGCTGCGCGAGGTCGGCGCCGTCGCCGCCTATCAGCGGCTCAAGGGGCTCCGTCCGCGTCACTACACGGTGGTCGGGCTGTGGGCGCTGGCCGGCGCGATCCATGACTGCCCGTGGAACCAGCTGCCGCCGGCGGTCAAGAAGAAGCTCGATGCGACGCTGCTAAAGTCGAATGGATCGTCGGCCGGTACCCGGCCGAAAACGAAGAAACCAGCGAAGCGGGCGTCAGCACGCTGACCTGCCGCCTCGGCGGGCGGGATTGGACGTCGCGGTAGCCGGACGGCGTCCAACGGCCGATGCGCTCGCCCGCCGCGATCCACACCTCTCCCTCATCCAGCCACATCGTGCCATCCGGCAGGCTGCCCAGCGCAGCACGCCAGGTCGTGCGAGGGCGGCCGATGCGCTCGGCGTGCAGCCGGTCGTCGATCAGGCGGACGGGAGCGGCGGCATCGCCATCGTGTCCCTCGCACCACGCCTGCTTGAAACGCCGGTAGTCGGCGTTGCGGCATTCGCCGCAGGGCCGGTGACCGGCGGCGAAAGCCGTCGCCTCGTCGAGGAAGAAGAGCGCCGTCCAGCGCCCCGGCGGCATGATCTCGCGATGCCGTCCCCTGAATTCGAGCCGGCAGGCGATCCAGGCGCGCGTCGTCCAGCGCCGGCGGATCTGCCGCTGCGCATCGTGCAGGCAGCCGCGATTACCGGTCAGCGTGCCGCGCGCCGCTGTCGCGAACAGATCGCCGAAGGGGTCGACACGATTGCCGTGCGGCATGGCTTCATTTCGTCGCGGAATACCCGTAACCTTGGCACAACCTAAACGCCTGCGGGAGGCTCTCTCATGTTCCGTCAATCGTTCCGGTACGGCGCTCTCGCCGTCGCCGCGCTGCTTATCGCGCTGCCTGCCGCGGCCCAGGATGTCGGCCTCGTCGAGAAGAAGGTCTTTGCCATGCCGAGCTACACCACGGCAGGCGGCAAGACGATTCGCGACGTCAAGGTCGGCTGGGAGAGCTACGGCACCCTCAACGCCAACCGCGACAACGTGATCGTCGTACCGCATTTCTTCAGCGGCAACTCGCACGCCGCCGGCAAGTACAAGGCGGAGGACGCCGCTCCCGGCTACTGGAACGCCATCATCGGACCGGGCAAGCCGATCGACACCGGCAAGTATTTCGTGATCAGCGTCGACTCGCTGGCCAATCTCAACACCAAGGACCCCAACACCACGACTACCGGCCCGGCCTCGATCGACCCCGCGACCGGCAAGCCCTACGGCATGAGCTTCCCCATCGTCACCATGCGCGACTTCGTCAATGTGCAGAAGGCGCTGCTCGACTCGCTCGGCGTGCGCAAGGTGCATGCGGCGGTCGGCGCCTCGATGGGCGCCCTGCAGTCGATCGAGTGGGCCAGCGCCTATCCCGATTTCGTCGAGCGGCTGGTGCCGGTCATCGGCGGCGCCGAGGCCAGCGCCTGGGTCATCGGCCGCCTGCATCTCTGGGCCGACCCGATCCTGATGGACCCGAACTGGAACAAGGGCGACTACTACGGCAAGACCGAGCCGACCGCCGGCCTGGCCGTCGCCCTCAAGCTGGTGACGCTCGACGCCCAGCACTGGGCGTGGGCTGACAAGGCCTTCGGCCGAAAATGGGCCGACGCCGCCAAGGACCCTGCCGCGTCATTCGAAAACAAGTATCAGATCCAGCAGGTGCTCGACACCTCCGGGGCGGCGCGCGCCCGGGCCTCCGACGCCAATTCCTTCCTCTACCTGGTCAAGGCCAACCACCTGTTTGTCGCCGGCCACATGGGGTCACTGGAGGAAGGGCTCGCCAAGATCAAGGCCAAGACCCTGTTCCTGCCGGCCAAGGGCGATCTGCTGCTGGTCCCCGGCTATGCCCAGCAGGCGGCCGAGATCCTCAAGAAGCAGGGCAAGAGCGCCGAGGTCGTCGAGATCGCTGGCGATCGCGGCCATCTCGACGGGCTGTTCGCCATCGGCTCGGTCGGCGAGCCGCTTCGCCGCTTCCTCGACAACTGATCGTCCGGCTGATCGAAATCCCATGTCCTTCGAACTCTTCTCGCTCAAGGGCCGTGTGGCCCTGGTCACCGGCTCGTCGCGCGGCCTGGGCTTCGGCATGGCCAAGGCGCTGGGCCAGGCCGGCGCCAGGGTCTATCTGCACGGCCGCGACACCGGGGCGCTCGCCGCCCGCCAGGCTGAGCTCCAGGCCGCCGGTATCGCCGCCGGGCAGCTGGCCTTCGACGTCACCGACGAGGCCGCCGCCCGGGCCGGTATCGAGCGGGTCGCCGCCGAGAACGGCGGCAGGCTCGACATCCTGGTGGCCAATGCCGGCATCAATATCCGCCGGCCAGTTCTCGAATACCCGACCGCCGACTTCAACACCGTGCTGGCCACCAATCTCACGTCATGTTTCGTCATGGCTCGCGAGGCGGCAAAGCCGATGGTCAGGAACGGCTGGGGCCGCATCATCAACACGACCTCGATCATGGGCATCGTCGGGCGGCCCAACATCTCGGCCTACTGTGCGGCCAAGGCGGGGCTCGACTCGCTGACCCGCC
>VGCQ01000428.1 GCA_016870055.1 Alphaproteobacteria bacterium
GGTCGACGATGCTGGACTCGTGGAACGGGTGGACTTCCTGGTGGTCGCTCCGACGCCCGATTGCGCGCGCGGAACCGGCGAGTTCCCGATCTGACCGGGCGTGCCGGGAGTGGTCGCACGGCGCGCAAGGTCAGGGCGTCGTCTTTTGCTTCGCCCCCTCAAATCTGGCGACGATCGCCAGCATCTCCTCGGGAAGATACTCGACAGCTTCATCCCACAGAGCTTCAGGCACGCTAAACATCGCCTCGGCAATGCTGCCGGTGATCGCGGCGATCGTGTCGCTGTCGCCGCCGATACTGATTGCATTCCTGATGGCATCCTCGAACCCGGTTGCCTCCAACGCGCACACGATCGCTGGCGGCACCGTGCCCTGGCAGGAAACATCGAAGCTATATCCTGGCCTTATGTGGTCGACGCTCCGGCTCAGGTCGTAGCCGTAACGCTCAGAGATCTTGGCGCGAATGCGCTCAGGTGATTTGCCGGTCCTGGCGAGCCAGATGGCGTCTGTCGTAGCCAATGCCCCCTTGATGCCCTCGGGATGATTGTGGGTGACACGGGTCACCGCGCGAGCGAGTGCCCGCGCCTCGGTCGCCGTCTTGGCAAGCCAGGCGACCGGCGATACGCGCATTGCAGCGCCGTTGCCGTAGCTGTCATAGGGGTGCGGCTCATCCTGCCAGAGCCATTGATTGAAGCTCCCGCCATATCCGGCGTCCGGATAGCGACGCCCCCAGCGCCGCAGGTAGTCGACAGGATCGCCCCAATCCATGATGGAGTGCGCAATGGCGACGGTGCATACGGTGTCGTCCGTATAGCCGCACTCTTCGTCGAAGAGCGGGAATTGCTTGGTCTTGATGTTGCGCCACTCGTAGATCGAGCCGACGATGTCGCCGATGATCGCGCCCTTCATGTGCAGTTCGTAACAAGTGCGGGAAGTCGACCGCCGCGGACAATCATTGTTGGTGCCAAATCAAACGAGCGTCGATTCAGCGGCAACCAGTGATGTCACCTTGATCTCTTTCCCGCATGGCGTCGTGGAGAAGCCCGCAGCAAATCGGTGTCCGGCCATGGGAAGTCGTAGTGCCCGTCGTAGTAGCTCGATTTCAGCCAAGCGAGATCTTGCTCCCACTGGGCTATCGCACTTTCCATAGATCGCCGGTCATTCCGTTTTGCGTTTCTCGTGTGTGATGCAATGGACTCGGCCATCTTCTGCAATCGGGCCCCGCTGTTAGGGCGGCCCCATTCTGCCATGTATGCCGCCGAGAAGACGTTGGGCAGCGACCCTTTAAACGCTTGTTGCAGCATCCTCCTCCGGGCAGTTTCGGACTGGCCGTTCATGCCAACGGCGTACCCTAGCCGCTTGAGCGGGCTTTCCTGGGGCCAATCGGTATCGGTTAGTGCTGTTGTCCCAGGCTTGGCCTCTGTGCTTGGCCAAGCGAATCTCTCAGACTTGAGTGTCTCGATCCGCTCCGTAACCTCGTCCTTGAGCTTCCTGGCGTATTGCCTCCGCCGAAACCCGAGCTCATGGGCGATGGTCATCAAGAGACGAAGGTCGTTGCTGTGCTCTTGAAACAGACTATCCAGCTCCGCGGTCAAATCGCGTACATATGGCCGACTCATCACCTCCTGCATAAGCCCCCCTTTGCGAACTGTGCCGACCTACGATAGTACGCGCCGAGACCGGGCGCCAAGATGCGTACACACAGGTCGCCCTCTTGAATTTGTGAAGACATTGCGCACAAGCGGCGCAGCGCACCTACCATTGTGACAATATCGGGAGTCCCCTGACTCCAGGGCTATCTTGCCGATTGCTCTCGCTTTGAATCGCGCTGCTCGCGTGCTGCGGCCAAGCCCAAGATGACAACCGGAACAAATATCGGTGCGGCGAGGAAGGAATAGAGCATCACCTCAGCGCCCCACAGCCCGCCAGCCATTGCGGGGACAACGAAGAAGCCGCCGATGCTCCAGAACACCTCGCTCTGGCGCCCGGCTTGGGCCGCCGATTTGATGATCAGGCCCCCGACGATCATGTACGCGATGATGGCGAACCACATGCTAGCGGCCCTCCATGACTCAAATGGGTGAACGCCCCTTGTGGTGCGCAGATAGGCAAGCTCACGCCGAGCTGCAAGCCGTTGCGTTGCATCGTTGCATTCAACCGTTGCCACAATCTCAAGGCACCGGACTAGCGAACTCGCACGCGCCCGCCGCCCGTATTGCAAGAGCCCGTGGTAGGACCCGCAAGGGGGGCTCCGGCATCGCCGGCTCGACATGAGCGACGTGCGCTGCGTCACGCGCATCGTTACACACCAACAAGCCCATTCTTCCCATATCTCTTTATCTTCCAGACTTTTGTAACGAGGTAACGATGTAACGGTCCGCGCTCCCGTGCGCATTCGCGCGCCTGCGCATGGCCGATCCGCGCCGTTACGTCGTTACATCGTTTCGGAACTGTCAGAGGCGAGCCGGATCAATCGACTAGGGTGCTTCCCCACGAAACGCTGCCGTAACGCCGCGTCACGGCCTCAGCCGTCCGCATCGGGATCGGCATTCTCCGGCGGCAGAGCGGTGTTGAGCGGCACCCAGACCCCGCGCCTGGGCAACTCGTTGAAGCGCACGGTCCGGCCGCCGCGGCGCGCGCCTGGAAAGCGCTCCAGCGATTGCCCCCAGACGCCACCAGCCCAGCGCGTGCCTTGGAAGATGCGGTGCAGCCCCTGGTGATCGTTGGCCACGACAAGCCACGGGCCGTCATCCGCGGCCTCGCAGCGGCGCTGCACGCGCAGGCCGACGCGCTGGAGAGCCTTGTCGGCCTCGTCATTGGCCTGCCCCTGCGCGGCGTCCCGGATCATCTCCGAGACGGCGCGCGATCGACCGCTGATCCAGGCGCCGGCGTCGTGCGTCAGCAGGCAAGTCAGGCATTCGTCCGCGTCCGATCCCCTGGCATTGCGCTGGTCAAGGCGGCCGAGGTCGAGGCTGCGCACGAAGTCGTTGACGACCGTTTCATCCGGGACCACGTCCAGCATCAGAACATCGGCCGCACCCAGCAAGGTCGCGTACTGGTCGGCGAACCGGCTGCCATGGCCAAGGCCGGCAATGGCGCGTCGGTAGAGCTCGATCGTCGGCAGGAGGCGCGGCCAGCCCGTGATGATCCGTGCGCGCAGGCGCGGCGCCAGCGCCTCGGCCTCGGCGATCAGCCGGGCGACCTCGGCTTGCATCTTACCGTCGTCATCCGCCGGCAAAGGATCGAGCGCCAACACGGTGATGCGGGTCTGGTCCTGGGGCAGGAGGGGCGGATGCAGGATCGAGGTAAAGAAGAAGCAGGCAACCAGATCGAACGTCACCGCCTCGTGGTTGGCGCTGCCGCGCGCCGTTGCCGCCTGCCCCTCGGTTGACGCAAGTCGGGCGAGGCTCACGAGCTGCTGGGCGCGCGTGTTGCTTTCGGATGCTTCGGCCTCGTCGATCAGGACAGGGCGGGCGGCATTGCCGAGGAGCTGCCGTATGCCTGCGGCACTCGGGTCCGCCGCACACAAGGCCGCGTCGCCCAGCAGGCGTGCGACCATGCGCGCCAAGCTTGACTTGCCCGAGGCGACAGGGCCGACCGACCAGACATGGGAGCGCCAGGGCAGCGCGCCGCACAAGTAGCCCGCACCAATGAAACCGAGAATGATGTGGGCAGCCGGCTCCGGCTCGCGCCAGTTCCACCGTTGGATCGTCTTGTAGAGCTGCGCCACCTCTCCCGTGTTCGCCGGCTCGGACACGGGCTCGGGCCAGGCGTCAACAACCGGATAGACCTTGTGGTCGATCACGCAGCCGGCGGCGCACCTATCGGTGTCACCCTTGGCGTCGACGATGCAGACCTCATCACCCAGGTGCAGGATGAGACTGCCCTCGGGCCCGCGCCATGCGCCAGGCCCGCGGATCGATCGGCGCGGATTGAAGCTGCCCTTGCGCAGGCAGTCCCTGAACAGCCGGGCCGCAACCTCCTCGGGAACG
>VGCQ01000429.1 GCA_016870055.1 Alphaproteobacteria bacterium
CGTTTCGGCTGGTCGGCGATCGGCTACGGCTCGGTGGCGCTGGGCGCGCACCGCTCGGTGCCCGACGCGTTTCGCGAGCTGGCGGAGAAGGAACTCTAGGACGACAGGTCGCCGGTCGTCAGATGGTTCGCCACAGCGGCCGCAACGCCAGCAGCAGCGCCAGCCCGAGCGCGCCGGTGATGGCGGTGGCCGCCGGCGCGCCGATCTGGTTGGCGAGCCAGCCAAGCCACAGGAAGCCGAGCGGGCCGGTGCCAATGCAGACCGAGAGCACGCCCATGATGCGCGGCCGCATCTCGATGGGTGCAGCGAGATAGACCAGGGTCGCCTGCAGCGTCGAGTAGGCTGCACCGGCGAGCCCGGTCAGCAGCAAAGCGGCGACCGCGGAGCCGACGCCGGGCGACAAAGCGAAAGCTATCACGCCCAGTTGGTAGAGGATCGCACCTCCGACATAGGCCGGCGCATGCCAGCGCGGCGCCAGCCGCCACGCGAGTACGAGAGCGCCCACGAACGCGCCGACGCCGTCGACGCTGGTCAGCAGCCCGACACCTTCGGGTCCAAGCCCCAAGTGGTCGCGACCGATCACCGGGATCATGCTGGTGAACGGCCAGCCGAACAGATTGTAGACGACCGTGACGCCGAGAACGGCGGCGAGGCGGCGATCGGCCACCGCCGCGGCAAAGCCGTCGCGCACCCGCGCCAGCACCGGCTCGGCACGGGCCGTCGTCATCGTCGAGCGACCGCGCACGGCGAGCGTGGCCACCACGGCGACCAGGTAGAGGCCGGCGGTCAGGGCGAACGCACCCTCGATGCCGCCGACGACCAAGACGATGCCACCAACCGTCGGCCCGATCATGCGAGCGGTGTTCTGGGCGACGATGTCGAGGGCCATGGCGGTCGGCATGCGCTCGCGGCCGACACTGTCGCCCATCATGGTCCGCCGCAGCGGATTGTCGGTCAGCCAACCGAAGCCGTTCGCCAGCGCCCCCACCGCCAGATGCCAGACCTGCAGGGCACCCAGCGCTGCCACCGTGGCCAGCACGGCCGACGTCACCGCCAGCAGCCCGATCAGCGCGGCGAGCGTGAGGCGCCGGTCGAGGCGTTCGACGAAAGCGCCGAGGAAGACGCCGAACAGGCCCATCGGCAGCAGCCGAAGCATGGTGACCAGCGAGACGAGGAAGGGCGAGTCGGTCTCGCGATAGACCACGACACCCACCACCACCGTCTCGAGCCAGCGCACGATCGACAACACGAGACCGGCCGACCACAGGCACCAGAAGTCGGCGGGAAAGAGGCGGGAGGCCCGTCGCGTCACGCGCCGGGTCAAATCGAGCGGAAGCCGCCGTCGGCCATGACGATACTGCCGGTGACGTAGGCCGCGAGGTCCGAGGCGAGGAACACCGCGGGGCCCGCCACGTCCTCGGGCTTGCCAGGACGGCCAAGTGGCGTGTGGCGCATGACAGTGGCGACCATCTCGGGATTCCTGGTCCGCGCTTCGGCATTGATCTTGGTCTCGATCATGCCGGGCCCGATGGCGTTGACGCGCACGCCGTCCTTGCCGAGTTCGGCCGCCAACGAGCGCGTGAAGCCCAGCACGCCGTGCTTGGAGGTCGTGTAGGCGGCGGAGTTCGGCCAGGTGACGTGCACGAACGACTGGATCGAGCCGATATTGACGATGCGGCCTTTGGTGGCGCGGAGCTGGTCGAGAAAGGCGTGGGTGACGTTGAACATGCCGTCGAGGTTGATCGACATGATGTCGTCCCAGTCCTTGGCCACCGCGGCCTTGTCGGCGGTGATGGGATTGCGGCGATTGATGCCGGCGTTGTTGACCAGGATCGAGATGCTGCCGCTGCTCGCGACCTCGACGGCAATCGCGTTGCAGGCCCGGCGGTCGGTCACGTCGAGGGTCATCGCCGAGGCCTTGCCGCCCGCCGCCGCGATCAGGCCGACCGTTTCCCGCGCGCCCGCCGAGTCGATATCGAGCACGATCACCCGCGCGCCTTCGCGGGCATAGGCCTGGCAGATGCCCTGCCCGATCCCCGAGCCGCCACCGGTCACCGCCGCGACATGTCCGTCGAGAAGTCCCGCCATCGCTTCCTCCTGTTGCCCGGAAGACTAAGGCCGACCTCACGACGGCTCCAGCGGTAGCGGAACCGCATCGCAAACGCCTCTCGCCAGGCGCTGCGAAAACAGCGGAAAGCCTTTATGGTCGCCGCCAACAGCAGAGGACTTGAACCCGACATGAGCAGTTCAGCCGACTACACCCCACCCAAGGTCTGGGCCTGGACCAAGGCCAGCGGCGGCCGTTTCGCCAACATCAATCGGCCGATCGCCGGGTCGACGCACGACAAGGAGCTGCCGGTCGGGCGCCATCCGCTGCAGCTCTATTCGCTCGGCACGCCCAACGGCCAGAAAGTCACCATCATGCTCGAGGAGCTGCTGGCGCTCGGTCACGGCGGCGCCGAGTACGATGCCTGGCTGATCAAGATCGGCGAGGGTGAGCAGTTCGGCTCGGGCTTCATGGCGGCCAATCCCAATTCCAAGATTCCCGCGCTGGTCGACCGCAGCGGCGCCAAGCCCATCCGTGTCTTCGAGTCGGGTGCGATCCTGCTCTATCTCGCCGAGAAGTTCGGGCCGCTGTTGCCCAAGGACGCCGCGCCGCGCGCGGAGTGCCTGTCGTGGCTGTTCTGGCAGATGGGCAGCGCGCCTTATCTCGGAGGCGGCTTCGGTCACTTCTATGCCTACGCGCCGACCAAGATCGAGTACGCGATCGACCGCTTCGCCATGGAGACCAAGCGGCAGCTCGACGTGCTCGACCGGCGGCTCGCCGAGAGCCGGTATCTTGCCGGCGACGACTACACCATCGCAGATATCGCGGTGTGGCCTTGGTACGGCGGACTAGCCAAGGGCCTGCTCTACGGCGCCGGCGAGTTCCTGTCGGTGCAGGACTACAAGCATGTCCAGCGCTGGGCCGACGCAATCGGCGAACGCCCGGCCGTCAGGCGCGGCCGCATCGTCAATCGCCTGCAGGGCGATCCCGCCAACCAACTGCGTGAACGCCACGACGCCAGCGACTTCGAGCTTCGGACGCAGGACAAGGTGGCGGCCAAGGGATAGAAAGAAGTCGTCAGCGACGGCACGATGCGATCGGCCGGAACCGCTGGAGCATGATGAGTCCGGCTGGGATCGGCCCGTCTCATCATTCTCTGTGGAACCGCATGTGGTTCCACTTCATCTCATCGCGTTCTAGCTGCTTTGGCGGCGTACAAGATCAAGCGCAGACGTGGGATCGACGATGGCGATACCCGCGTAGCTGCCGAGCGTCAGCAAGTCTTCGTCTCCAGACACGACAAGATCGGCCCTCGCGGCGATAGCGACGGCAATCAGCGCGTCGTCATCAGGGTCTCGAGCTACCTGCATCGACAACCGCGCCGGTTCGACGATTTCGACCAGCCGTCGCAACTCGCGCAGGAGTCGACCGACATCGGTTCAAGATCGATTCAGAGTCGACCGGAATTTGCGGCGGTGGACAACCGTCTCGAATTCCCGAACAAGGGACATCGAACTTACGATCGTAAAGCGGCCGGCGCGCACCAGATCGAGCAGCTCGTGAGGCGGGCCATGCCAAAGCAGGCCCGAGATCAGAACATTGGTGTCAAGAGCGAGCCGCACGGCGCCTGTGATGCGCACGAACGGCCTTCACCTCGGCGTCGATCTCTCGCATCGACATCGGCCGAACGCCGGCCTTCTCGACTCGGTCGGCGATCGTAAGCAGCCAGTTGGCGGCACGGCGCCGCTTGACCGCGTCACCGACCAGACGAGCGAGTGCTCGCGGCGTTAGAAGTCCTGCTTCGCGTGCGGCCTTGGCTGTCGCATTGGACAGCTCGATCTGGATTTTGGTCATGACTCGGACCTACGACGACGTGTCAGATGATCTGGAGCGGAACAACAATAATAGGCTGGTGACGGTTGGACCGTCCAACCCCACC
>VGCQ01000430.1 GCA_016870055.1 Alphaproteobacteria bacterium
CGCCGCAGCGCCGTAGCGCCGTAGCGCCGGCTGGGACCTAACTCGCCCGAACGGAGGTGGTCAGCCTGTGCGTTCACGCACACGCGGACGTGCCTCTTGGGCGCTACTGCTCCAGGCGGTGCCGTCGCTCTATTTTTGCCGGATCCGCGCATTTGCGGCTAGAATCACAATCGGCTGTGCCGCAGGATTCGAGGAACCGGAATGAACGAAAGCGAATTCCCCGCCGAATTCGCCTCCGGCTGGAAGAACATCACCCAGCCGGAGCTCGACGAGGTCTTCCGGCTGCACAAGATGTTCCGCGAGGGCCGCCAGGGCGGCAAGCGTGCTGCGCTCTCCTTCCACAATCTTTCCTACAAGGATCTCTCCGGACAGGATCTGTCGGACGGCGACTTCAGCGGTAGCCGCATGCAGCGTGCCGACCTGCGCGGTGCCCGGCTGGTGGCGGCAAACCTGTTTGCCGCCGACCTGCGCGGCAGCGACCTGACCGGCGCCAACCTGTCGCGCGCCGACCTGCGCGGCGCCTGCAACCGCGGCGCCATCCTCACCGATTGCGAGATGCAGGAGTGCGACCTGCGTGCCGGCGTGATGCTGAAATCCGACCGGCGCGGCAACCTCGCCATGATGACCTTCGACATGAACGTCACCGATCTGGGCAACGCCGTGATCCGCGGTGCCGACCTGACCAGCGCCAAGCTCTCGAACGCCTTCATCATGCAGACGGACCTCACCGACGCAGTCCTGCGTAATGCGAAGCTGCAGAAGACCGACCTCAGCCAGTCGAACCTGACCGGCTCGATCCTCGAAGGCGCCGACCTCACCGAGGCTAACCTCAGCGGCGCCATTTTCCACGGCGCCATCCTGGCCCGCGCCATCATGCACGGTACCAAGCTCGACGGTGCCGACCTGGCCGGCGCCGTGCTCGACGATCTCGATCGCAGCCGCACTGATTTCAGCAAGGCGCAGCTGCCCAAGAGCCTGGATACGCTGGGAGCTCCCTTGCGCGACCTGCTGATCCAGCACGCCCAGTGGATTCACTCGTCAGGCAAGAACGGCAAGCGTGCCGAGCTGGCGCGTATCGACATGTCGAGACAAAATCTCGAGGGTGCCAACCTCTCGGCTGCCAGCCTGGAGCTGGCGATCCTGCGTGGCGCCAACCTGTCCAAAGCCAATCTTCTGATGGCGGATCTCAGCTACGCCGATCTGCGCGAGGCCGATCTCAGCCATGCCGACCTGCGCGGCGCCAGCTTGCGGCGCGCCAACCTGACCGGCGCCCGCCTGACCGGAGCACGCTGCGGCCCGGTCGACATCATGGGCTCGTCGACCCATCTCTGGCCGGCGAATTTCGAGCATGCGCGGCTGAACAACGCCAATCTCAGCGGCGTCGACCTGCGACGCGCCAAGATGCCCGGTGCCAACCTGACCAACGCGACGTTGACCGGCGCCGTGTTCAGATATGCCAATCTGCAGGATGCAGTGTTCACCCATGCCGACACACGCGGCGCGGACTTCGTGGAGGCGGACATCCGCGGCGCGGAGGGCTTGCCGGAGATCGACGGCGGCGGCTAACCCAGCGTGCATTGCCGCTCACCACCGTCGGCCGTATCATCGCCGGAATGAAGCCCTAGGACTGAACGCTGACTCTTCCGGTGGATTGACAGCCCCGCCCTGCCGAGCCCAAGCTTCTCCCAACAGCCGGCAATCGGCGCCATTGAACAGGGAGCTGGATTATGAAGATTTCGGCACTGTCGGCCGTCGTGGCCGGCCTCGCGGTCGTTCTGGGAACGGCTCCGGCCGAGGCCGGCAAGCGTGAGAACATCCTGAAGTTCGCTGCCGATCAGGTGCCGGAGAACATCGACGCCTATTTCAACAACGTGCGTATCGGCGTGATCATCGCGCACCACGTCTGGGACCACCTCGTCTCGCGCGATCCCAAGACCAACGAATACAAGCCCTCGCTCGCCACTGCCTGGAAGTGGGTTGACCCGAAGACCCTGGAGTTCGATCTCCGCCAGGGCGTCAAGTTCCACAACGGCGAAGCCTTCGATGCGGACGACGTGGTCTACACGCTCAATTACGTCTCCAATCCTGAGAACAAGGTCATCACCCAGAACAATGTCAACTGGATCGCCAAGGCGGAGAAACTCGGACCCTACAAAGTCCGCATCAACCTGAAGCAGCCCTTCCCGGCCGCGCTCGAGTATCTCGCCGGCCCGGTGGTCATGTACCCGAACGAGTACTACGAGAAAGTCGGCCCCAAGGGCATGAACGAGAAGCCGGTCGGCACGGGCCCCTACAAGGTCATCGAGCACCAGCCTGGCCGCCTCGTGCGTTTCGAGCGCAACGCCGATTATTTTAAGGAAAGTCCGCGGCCGCAACCGACTATCCAACGGCTCGAACTGCGCCTGATCCCCGACAACAACACCCAGGTCGCCGAGCTGATGTCCGGCGGGCTGGACTGGATCTTCAACGTGCCCCCCGACCAGGCACGCCAGATGCGCAGCGTCTCGACGGTGAAAGTCGCCAGCGGCGAGACCATGCGCATCGTCTTCCTGACACTGGCCACCCGCGAGGGCGCCGCTGCGCCGCAATTCAAGGATATCCGGGTGCGGCAGGCCGTCATCCATGCCATCGACCGCGGCGCCATGCTGAACGCTGTCGTCGGCGAAGGCGCGCGGGTTCTGCATACCCAGTGCTTCCCCACCCAGTTCGGTTGCACGGACGAAGGCGCGCCGCGTTACGACTACAACCCGGCCAAGGCCAGGCAGCTTCTGACGGAGGCGGGGTTCCCTAACGGCTTCGAGGTCGATCTCTACGCCTACCGCGAGCGCCACCAGACGGAGGCGATGATCGGCTATCTGCGCGCCGTCGGCATCCGCGCCAATCTGCGTTTCATGCAGTACGCCGCCATGCGCGACGCGCTGCGCGAGAACAAGGCTGCCTTCGCGCACCAGACCTGGGGCTCGTTCTCTGTCAACGATGTGTCGGCCAGCACGCCGGTCTACTTCAAGTTCCTGGCTGACGACGTGACCCGCGATCCCCAGGTCCGCGACGATCTCGAGGTCGGCGACACCTCGGTCGATCCCGCCGTGCGGAAGGCCGCCTACAAGAAGGCGCTGGTGCGCATCGCCGAGCAGGCCTATTCGGTGCCCATGTACTCGCTGCCGGTCTACTACGCCTTCACGCCCGATCTCGACTTCGCGCCCTACCCGGACGAGCTGCCGCGCTTCTGGGAGGCGAAATGGAAGTGAGGCCTTAGCGCGCCAGCGCTTCGGCATCCCTCACCTGACGGGCCTGCGCCGCCAGCCGGATGGCGGCGTTGGCCGCGCCGAAGCCGCGATAGCCGCGCCGTTCGACGATCTCGAAGAAGAAGCGGCTGTCGAAGGTCTCAGTGTAGACTTGGAAGTATTCGGCGGCGCCGTCCCGGTCATAGAGGATGTTGTCGGCCTTGAGCACGTCCAGGAGGTCGGCGGGAATATCGACCATCGCTTCGAGGTCGTCGTAGTAGTTCTCCGGCACCGGCAAAAGCCGCACCCCCCCTTCGCGCAGGCGCTTCACCGTATCCAGGAGATTGTCGGTGGCGAAGGCGATGTGCTGCACGCCGGAACCGAACGCCTCTGACAGGAAACGCGACGACAGGGTGCGCTGGCTCTGCGAGGCGTTGAGCACCAGGCGCAGCGAACCGTCCGCCGACTGGACGACCTGGCTCTTCACCAGACCGCCGGGATCGAGGATCTCCTGCTCCGGCGCCTTGGAGATATCGAGCAGCGAATTGTAGAAGAGCAGCCAGGTCAGCATTTCCTCGTAGTGCATGGACTGCGAGATGTGATCGATGACGGTGAGACCTGCACCCCCCGTATCCTTCTCCCCCGTCTTCTCGAAGTCGATGTCCCAGAGCTTGCCGAGTGGGCTCCTGGCATCGACGAAATAGACCAGGCTGCCGCCCAGCCCGCGCACCGCCGGGATGTCGAGCTCGCCCGGGCCG
>VGCQ01000431.1 GCA_016870055.1 Alphaproteobacteria bacterium
TGAGCAGGCGGTCGACGGCTTCACCAGCGCCCTATTCGAGGCGGTGGCGATCGTGCTGGTCGTGAGCTTTCTCAGCCTGGGCCTGCGCGCCGGCCTGGTGGTTGCGGTCGCCATTCCACTAGTGCTGGCCGCGACCTTCGTGTTCATGGAATATTCGGGGATCACGCTGCAGCGCATCTCGCTCGGCGCGCTGATCATCGCCCTCGGGCTCCTGGTCGACGATGCCATGATCTCGGTCGAGATGATGGTGGCGCGCCGCGAAGCCGGCGACTCGCTGGAGAAGGCCGCGACCTTCGCCTACAGCTCGACCGCCTTCCCCATGCTGACCGGCACGCTGGTCACCATAGCCGGCTTCGTGCCGATCGGGCTGAACGGCAGCTCGGCCGGCCAGTACACCTTCACCCTGTTCGCCGTGATCGCCGCCGCACTGGCGATCTCCTGGGTGGTCGCCGTGCTGTTCACGCCGCTCCTGGGCGTCACCATGCTGCCGCGCACCGCCATCGTCGAGCAGGAGCGTCCGTCGCGACTAAAAGCCCTTTTCCGCCCCCTGCTGACAGCGGCCATCCGCCGCCGTTGGCTCACCATCGCGGTGGCCTTGGCGTCGTTCGCCCTGTCGATCGTCGGATTCGGCCAGGTGCAGAACCAGTTCTTTCCGTCCGCCGACCGACCCGAGCTCCTGGTCGACGTGACGTTGCCGCAAAGCAGCTCGATCGCCCACACCAAGGAGGAAATGGATCGCTTCGAGAAGGCGCTGGCCGGCGATCCCGACATCGTACGTTGGAGCTCCTATGTCGGTCGCGGCGCCGTGCGGTTCTACCTGCCGCTCGACGAGCAGCTCGGCAACGCCTTCTTCGGCCAGCTCGTCGTCGTCACCAAGAATTTCGACGCCCGCCAGCGCGTGGCGGCACGGCTGAAGAAGGTGCTGCGCGAGGAATTCGTGGGCATCGACGGCTTCGTCCATCCGCTCGATCTCGAGCCGCCGGTGGGGCGGCCGATCCAGTACCGGCTGAGCGGTTCGGACATCCAGACGGTGCGCGGGCTGGCCCTGCAGTTGGCGCAGATCATCGGGAGCAATCCCGACATTGCCGGCATCGTCTACGACTGGAACGAACCGGGCATAGTGTTGCGCGTCGATGTCGACCAGAACCGCGCCCGCCAGCTCGGAGTGAGCTCGCAGGACATCGCCACCATGTTGAACAACGTGGTCGGCGGATCGTCGGTGACGCAGATGTACGACAGCATCTACATCGTCGACGTCGTGGCCCGCGCCGACAAGGCCGAGCGCGTCGCGGTCGAGACGTTCCAGGGCCTGCAACTCGCCGGCCGCGACGGTCGGCCGATACCGCTGCCTGCCATCGCCACCATCGAGTACCAGATCGAGCAGCCGCTGGTCTGGCGTCGCAACCGCCAGCCGACCGTGACGCTGCAGGCGGGCCTGGTCGGCGACCTCCAGCCGGCCACGATCGTGCGCCAACTCGCGCCTGCCGTCGCCAAGTTCGTGGCCGAGCTGCCGCCCGGCTACTCGGTCGAAGTCGGCGGAACGGTCGAGGAAAGCGCCAAAGGCGAGGGCCCGATCGCCGACGTCGTGCCGCTCATGCTGTTCCTGATGGCCACGCTGTTGATGCTGCAGCTGCAGAGCTTCCAGAAGCTTTTCCTGGTCGTGAGCGTGGCGCCGCTCGGCCTGATCGGCGTGGTCGCGGCGCTGCTGCTCAGCAACCAGCCGCTGGGCTTCGTCGCCATTCTGGGTGTGCTGGCGCTGATCGGCATCATCATTCGCAACACGGTGATCCTCGTCACTCAGATCGACGAATTCCGCAGCGACGGGCTCGCACCGTGGAACGCGGTGATCGAGGCGACGATGCACCGCCTGCGACCGATCCTGCTCACCGCCGCCGCGGCCAGCCTCGGCATGATCCCGATCGCCCGCGAGGTGTTTTGGGGGCCAATGGCTTTCGCCATGATCGGCGGCATCGTCGTTGCCACGCTGCTGACGTTGCTGTTCCTACCGGCGCTCTATGTTGCATGGTATCGAGTGAAGGAACCGACTGAAGCGAGCACATGAGCTATGAAGCCCCCTTCGCCGGCCTGAAGGTCGTCGACCTCAGCCAGGGCATTGCCGGCCCCTACTGCGCCATGCTGCTCGCCCAGCACGGCGCCGACGTGATCAAGGTCGAGGGCATCGGCGACGGCGACTGGGCGCGCACGCTCGGCACGCGCTACGGCAACCATTCGGCCTTCTCCATCATCGGCAATCTCGGCAAGAAAAGCATCGCGGTCGACCTCAAGTCAGAGGCCGGCAAGCAGGTCGTGTGGCGGCTGATCGAGGGCGCCGACGTCTTCCTCGAAGGCTTCCGGCCCGGCGTCATCCAGCGGCTCGGCTTCGACTACGAGTCTGTCGCCAAACGCGCGCCGCGCCTGCTCTACGTGTCGATCTCGGGCTTCGGCCAAAGTGGCCCGCTCGCCAGCCGCCCGGCGATGGATCCCGTGTTGCAGGCCTACACCGGCCTGATGAACGAGAACAAGGGCGAAGACGGCATCCCGCACCGCGTGCCGGTGATCGTGGTCGACATGTCGACGGCGCTGTACGCCTTCCAGGCCTTGTCGGCCGCCCTCTATGCCCGCCGCGACCAGCCGCGCGGTCGCTACATCGATGTCAGCCTGATGCAGGCGGCAACCGCGCTGCAGTCGATCCGCCTGATGGCCTGCACGCTCGAGGGCGGCACCATGAAGCCCGGCGGCGCGCCGGGCGGCGTGTTCAAGATCGCCGACGGCTGGATGTCGTTGGTTGCCTTCAACGACCGCGACTTCAGGACCCTGTGCAAGGCGATGGGTGTGCCGGCGCTGGCCGACGACCCGCGCTTCGCCTCGCCGGCCGATCGGCTGGCCAACGACGCCGCGCTTTACGCCATCGTACGCCTGGCCCTTGCTGCCGAACCATGGGCAACCTGGACTCAGCGGCTCACCGAGGCCGGCCTGATGCACGAGCGGTTGAACAGCTATGGCGAGTTCCTCGAGCAGCCGCAGGTGCGCGAGACCGGTCTGATCCAGTGGCTCCATCAGCCCGACGTCGAGCGCGCCGTGCCGATCCCGGCCCTGCCGGGGATGCTGCCGCAGGCCGACCGCACGCCGCGCGGCACCGCACCCGTCACCGGCCAGCACACGACGGCGATCCTGGCGGCGCACGGCTACGCGACAGCCGAGATCGAGGCTTTGCGGGCACAGGGGATCGTCGCCTGATCACCCGGCTCGATCCCGCGCGCTATCTTCGCACGCCGTGGAAGAACGGCGGCGGCGTCAGCACCGACATCGCCTTCGACGGCAACGTCTGGCGCTTCAGCCGCACGCCCATCGTCGCGGCCGGGCCGTTCTCGGACTACACCGGCTTCGACCGCGCTCAGGTGCTGGTGGCCGGCAGCGGCCTCGTCCTGCAGACGCCGGACGGCGAGATCGACGTGCGCCGCCCGTTCCGGCCGGTGCGTTTTGCCGGCGAGACGCCGATCGTCAGCCGACTCGAAGCGGGGCCGGTCGAGGTCGTCAACTTGATCGGCGACCGCCGCCACGCGAGCGTCGATCTTGCAGCCCTGCGGACCGGCGAGACGCGGCGATTGGCAGCCGGCATCCACATCGCCTACTGTCCGGCCGATCGTGCAACCCTGCGACTACACGGCGAGGAACACCACCTGACCACGGATGGTGGGCTGAGGATCGAGGATATCGACGACATGGTGGTTTGCAGCGAGGGCCCGATCGTGTTGGGGAGCGTGACATGCGGATCGCCGTCGTAGGCACCGGCGGCGTCGGTGGCGGCTATGGCGCAGCGCTCGCCCAGGCCGGCGCCGACGTCACCTTCATCGCCCGCGGCCGGCACCTCGCGGCCATGAAGGCGCATGGCCTCAAGCTCGAGAGCCCGCGCGGCGACATCCATCTCGTGCCGACCCAGGCGACCGACGATCCCGCG
>VGCQ01000432.1 GCA_016870055.1 Alphaproteobacteria bacterium
CGAGCAGATCCAACTTCTTCGGCCGCTCCGTCTCGGCGGTCAGTCGTGTTTGGCCTGCCGTTTGGCTTCGGCGATCAGGTTGGCGATGTCAGCGTCGGACAAGCGCGCCAGGGCGGCCGCGGCTTCTGCCGTCAGTCGCCGGTCGACGGCGCCTTCGCCATCGACGATCAGCCGTCCGTCGGGCGCGGGGTAGACCAGGAAGTAGAACGGCGCGGCCGGATTGCCCGGTGCGGCGACCAGAATGAGCGTGCGGTCATCGTCGCAGCCGTGAACCAGCCACGTGTTGCCGGCAAAGGTCTTGGCGACTGGACCGATGGTGCAGTTGAGCGGTGCTGCTTGGCCGGTAGCCTGCGCCAACAGCAGGACTGCTGCGAAAGAAGCTAGGGGTCTGATCCACATGCGTCGGCTCATATGGTGCCAGAATGCCATCGCTCGTCGAGAGATGTCATCTTGAACGCCGTCCCGTGCCGACCGACCCGCCGATCACGGGCTGGCAATTCCGAAACGGTGCGTCCTATTTCGGCTGTCGCCGCTTTACTTCGGCAATCAGGGCGGCGATCTCCGACGGAGAGAGCAGGCGGATCTCGGCAAGTGCCGCATCTGATGCCTGCTTGCCGCCAACCCCTTCGCCTTCGATCGAGTACCGACCCGGCTCATCCTCCGATGGATATATCGCGAAGTAGGAAAACGACGCTGGGCTGTCTGGCGCCGAAACTAAGAAGAGCGCGACATCGTCACAGCTGTGGACGAGCCAGCTTGAGCCGCCGAAATCCTTCGTAATCGGTTGAGTCGCGCAATTATATGACTTGCGCGGCGGCTTATCCGCCTGAGCGAACGCCGGATGCGCTGTCAAAGCTCCCAGCACAACCGTCAGTATCAGCGTGCGCATGCGGCACCCCCGAGGGCTTCAAGCCATGAAGTCGCCGATCTCCCTGCCAATATCAATCCAGGCCTGATTGCGCGCCCTGGCAGGCGGTGTCTCATGAAACCGGCATTGCGGTGCACGAGCTTCCGAAGAGATGGAACCGATCTATGGCTCGTTGAAGTCCGGCGCGTACTGGCGGCAGACCACGGACCTACGCCGCGCGCACCTCCAGGCCATCGGGCGTGGCGCGGTAGCCGGTGAGCGTGCGGTCGGCGAAGCCCAGCCGCCAGTCGAGCATCTTGGCCGAGTATTCGGCGAGGCGCGCGGCGTAGGCGGGATCGGTCGCGCGATCGACGAATTGGCCGGGGTCCCGCTCGAGGTCGAACAGCAGCGGCGGCAGGGCGGCGAAGTGGACATACTTGAAGCGCGCGTCCTGCACGACGGCCAGCGCACATTTGTCCATGGGCAGGCCCAGTCCCGATTCCGGCTTGCTGTAGTAGAGATCGCGGAAGTCGAACTCGTAGTGCACCTCGGTGCGCCAGTCGGCCGGCGGCGCACCGGTGCAGAAGCCGAGCAGCGAGCGGCCGTCGCACTGGCGCGGGATCGGTAGCCCCAGCCAATCGAGGATGGTCGGCATGGTGTCGATCGTCTCGGTGAAACGCTCGACCACGTGGCCGCGCGTGGCGTCGGCTTCGCGCCTGGGATCGCGGACGATCATGGGAATGCGATAGGACTCGTCGTGGTAGCCGATCTTGCCCAGCAGGTGATGGTCACCCAGCTGCTCGCCGTGATCGCAGGTGAAGACGATCAGCGTGTCGTCCCACTGGCCGCTCCGCTTCAGATAGTCGAAGACCCGGCCGAGCTGATCGTCGATCTCGCTCATCAGGCCGCAATAGGTGGCGCGCATCTGCGCCACTTCGGCTTCGCTCATCGCCGAGGCGAGCCCCTTGCCGTCCTGGAAGAAGCTCGACTGCGCGACATTGTTCACATACCAGGCGAGCAGCGGATGCTGGCGGGCTTCCTCGGCCGGCGAGGCGGCGCGCACCGGCTCGGGCATGTCCTGCGGCCGGTACATGTCGTGGTAGGGCGCCGGCGCGATGAAAGGCGGATGCGGGCGGTAGTAGCCGAGATGCAGGAACCACGGCTTGCCGGCGCGACCGCGCAGATAGGTCAGGCCCCGCTCGGTGAACCAGGCGGTGTCGGAGAGCTCCTTGGGGATCACTGCGGGCCGCGCCGTCGCGCCGGCGCCGCCTCCTCCCTGCGGCAGCCAGATGTCCTCGCGATTGTCCGGCAGCCGAAAGCCCTGCTGGGCGACCCAGCCGAAATAGGCGTCCTTGTACGGCTCGAAGGCGCCGACGGAGCGGAAGCCGTCCATGATGTCGCCCAGCACCAGGAAGCGCGGATCGTTGGCGCCGGTGGTGCGCGGGTCGGGCGTGGTCGTGGTGTAGCCGACCAGCGCGGCATCGTAGCCGCCGCGGCGCAGCTCGTGGCCGAGATTGGTGAAACGCGCATCGAGCGGAATGGTGTTCTGCACGGCGCGATGGTTCATCAGATAGAGGCCGGTGAGCAGGCTGGCCCGCGCCGGGCCGCAGGGCGCACATTGCGTGAAGTGGTTGCGGAAGGTCACGCCTTCGGCGCACAGGCGGTCGATGTTTGGCAGCTTGAGGTAGCTCGCGCCGAGCTTGGGCAGCATCAGGCCGCGCCACTGGTCGACGACGACCAACAGGATGTTCTTGGGCTTGGCGGCAGGCATGTCCATTCACCGGGCTGGAGGGTTTACGCTAGAGTGGCCTGAAATTCACGGAGGAGACAATACGTGGCGCGTTTCAAGATCGTGACGACGGGACCCGGCAACACCGACCATTCACTGGAGATGGAGACGCTCGGCCCGATCGGCGCGGAGATCGTCGAGGTGGCGGGCGGCGACGACGAATTGATGAAGGCGGCGGCCGATGCCGATGCGATCTACGCCAAGGGCCGGCCGCGCATCACCGCCAAGGTGATCGAGGCGGCCAAGAAAATCAGGGTGGTGTCGATCGGCTCGGTCGGCGTCGATTCGATCGATGTCGACGCCGCGACCAAGCTCGGCATCCCGGTGACCAACTGTCCCGACACCTTCATCGAGGAGGTCGCCGACCATGCCATGACCCTGATCCTGGCGACCTGGCGGCGGCTGGTCGTGCAGGACCAGATGGTGCGCAAGGGCGAATGGGCCAAGGCGCGACCCATGCTCTACCAGTTCCCGCGGCTGATGGGCATGACCCTGGGCTTCGTCGCCTTCGGCCATGTCGCGCGCGCTGTCGCCCGGCGGGCCGCGCCGTTCGGCTTCCAGATGCTGGCCTACGACCCCTATATCGAGGAGCTGGTGATGTCGGAGTACGGCGTGCAGCCGGTCGGGCTCGACGAGCTGCTGCAACGTTCCGACATCGTCTCCATGCACGCGCCTGGCACCAAGGATGCCCATCATCTCCTGAAGGAGCAGCATTTCCGCAAGATGAAGAAGGCTGCGCTGTTCGTGAACACCGGCCGCGGCTCGACGGTCGACGAGGCGGCGATGATCAAGGCGCTGCAGGAGGGCTGGATCGCCGGCGCCGGTCTCGACGTGCTGGAGACCGAGCCGGTCGGCCACAACAATCCATTGCTCGGCATGGACAACGTGATCCTGACGGCGCATGTCGCCTCGGCCTCAAGCCGCTTCGACGTGGCGCGCAAGCGGCGCGTCGGCGCCGAGCTCGCCTCGGTTCTGTCGGGCAAGTGGCCGCGCGCCTGCGTCAATCCGACGGTGCTGGAAAAGTCCAAGCTCGAGCGCTGGCAGCCCTTCTCGATGGAACGCGGCCCGGGGAATTGACCTCATGTTCCTCCCTGCGCGTAAGCGCGGGGAGGACTCCCCACGAAGTAGACGGGAGGGGTCATGAGCAACACGACTGATGCTCATGACCCCTTGCCTTAGCGCATTGTCCGTCGTCAGAACATTTGAGACAGATCAGGCCTATTTGGAAGAGAGGCTCCAGTGGCTCTGTTGATTGATGTTAAGCGGCGATCGCACGGTGGTTCAAGCGTCTGCGTTGGATGGTCTGTCGTT
>VGCQ01000433.1 GCA_016870055.1 Alphaproteobacteria bacterium
TCCACGTCGAACGAGATGTTGTCTGTGGCGATGAGGCCGAAGAACCGCTTCTTGAGGCCGCGGACCTGGAGAAGCGCACTCATCGCAGCTTCCGCGAAAGCACGGCGCCGAGAAGCCCGGTCAGGCCGCCCCTTGCGTAGAGCACAACCGCAAGAAGGATGGGGCCGAGATAGAGCGGCCAATTCTCGGTGACGCCCCCCAGCACCGTCTCGAGGCCGACAAGTGTCGCCGCGCCGAGGAACGGCCCGATCAGTGTGCCGACCCCGCCCAGGATCACCATGATCATCAACTCGCCCGACTTCGTCCAATGCAACATGTCGGGAGAGACGAAGCGCATGTGGTTTGCCATCAACGCCCCGGCGATCGCTGTGCCGACGCCGGATATCGTGAGCGCGACGAGCTTGTATGGAAGCGGCGCGATGCCGATCGCCTGCATGCGGCTCTCGTTCTGCCGCACCCCTGCCAGTGCGCGGCCGAAACGCGATATCACGACGCGCCAAAGGACGAGATACACCAGGGCCGCCATGGCCAGCGCGAGGAAATAGATCGTCTTGTCGTCACGCATGTCGAGCTGCCCGAGCTCCAAGCGTCGGCGCATCGTCAGTCCGTCGTCGCCGCCATAGGCCTTCAGCGACGCAAACAGGTAAAAGAGCATCTGGGCGAAGGCGAGGGTGATCATGATGAACTGGACGCCGGAGGTGCGCAGGGAAAGCGCGCCGATCGCCAGAGCGAGCAGCCCGCCGGCCGCCATTGCGACGGGGATGACGATCGCGAGCTGATCGGAGCCGGGAAGGATGCCGAAGGCCAAGCCATCCGCACGAGCGGCCTGAGCCATTACGGCGGCCACGTAGCCGCCCAGACCGAAGAAGGCGGCGTGGCCAAACGAGACGAGCCCGCCATAGCCGAGGGCAAGGTTGAGGCTGGCAGCGGCGATTCCGTAGATGAGAATGCGCGCCATGAGCGACGTGAGCGCCGGTTGACCGATCGACTCGGCGGCGAAAGGAAAAGCCGTCAGGGCGGCGAGCACGGCGCAGAACGCCAGTGCAGCCGGTCGGCGGACGCTCGACGGCCGCTCAGGCATGGGCCGGAAACAGCCCTCGTGGCCGCACGAGCAGCACGATCGCCATCAGCAAGTAGATGCCCATGGAAGACAAGCCGGCGGCAAGCGCGTCGGCGTCGGCGCCTGCCATCAGGCCACGTAGCAGCCCCGGCATGAAGGCACGCATGAGCGTGTCGACGATGCCGACCATGAGCGCGCCCAGCAAGGCCCCTCGAACCGAGCCGACGCCGCCAATCACCATGACGACGAAGGTGAGGATCAGGATCTGTTCGCCCATGCCGACTTGGACAGCGAGGATCGGCCCGGCCATCACGCCGGCCAAGCCGGCCAGCAAGGCGCCCAGGCCGAAGACGGCGGTGAACAGAAGCCGCACGTCGACACCGAGCGCCCGCACCATCTGGCGATGGGTCGCCCCGGCGCGCACCAGCATGCCGATCCTCGTCTTGTTGATCAGGACGTAGAGGCCGATCGCGACCACGATACCGACGACGATCACGGCGATGCGAAAGACCGGATAGGTGAGGCCGGGGATCGGCTCGATGGAGCCTTGCAGAAGCGACGGCACGGCAACGAATATCGGCTGCCGGCCGAACAGCATGGCGGTGGCTTGGTTGACGAATAGGATGAGGGCGAACGTCGCCAACACCTGGTCGAGGTGGTCGCGGGCATAGAGCCGGCGCAGCACTGCGATCTCGACCAGCACGCCGAACGCCGCAGCGGCGCCGAGACCGGCGACGAGCGCCAGCGCCGTCGAGCCCGACCTTTCCGCGACGATCGCCGCGGCGTAGGCGCCGATCATGTAGAGGGAACCGTGGGCGAGATTGATGATGCCCATGACGCCGAACACCAGCGTGAGGCCGGCGGCGAGCAGGAACAGCATGACGCCGAGCTGCACGCCGTTAAGCAGCTGTTCGACGACCAGCGTCATGGTTGTTCATTCCATATGGCTGAATGGCTCAGGGCGCGCGCGGCGGCGGCTCACATCTTGCACTGGGTGGCGTAGGCGTCGCCGTGATCCTTGAGGACCGTCCCCTTCGTGTTGAGCGTCAGTTTGCCGTCGGCGCCCTTCTCGACCTTGAGGGAATACCAGTCCTGCACGGGGTGCTGGTTGGGTCCGAAGCGGAATTTGCCGCGCACCGACTGAAAATCGGCGTTGCGCAATGCCGCGCCGAGCGACTTTGGATCCGCTTTGCCGCCCGTCGCCGTCAACGCCGCTGCGATCGCAAGTGCGGTGTCGTAGCCTTGGCTTGCATAGTACGTCGCCGAGCGGTTGTAGGCCTTGGACCAGGCCGTCATGAACTTCCTGTTCGCCGGGTTGTCGAAATCGGAATTCCAATGGCTGGTCACGCTCAGGCCGTCGGCGGCATCGCCGACGGCTGCCAGTGTGACGGCGTCGAGCGACGGGGCCGCGACCACCATCGGTATCTTCCCGAGCAGTCCTGCCTGCTGGTACTGCCGCAGAAAGGCGATGCCCAGGCCGCCGGGATGGAACTGGAAGACGACGTCCGGCGCCGCTGCGCGGACCTGCGCCAGCTCGGCGGCGAAGTCGGTTTGATCGAGGCGGGTGTAGATTTCGCCGACGATGCTGCCCTTGAAGTAGCGCTTGAAGCCGGTGAGCGCATCCTTGCCGGCGGGGTAGTTGGGGGCGAGGATGAAGGCCTTCTTGTAGCCGAGATTGGTCGCGTTCTGCCCCGCGCTCTCGTGCAGGGAGTCGTTCTGCCAGGAAATGACGAAGTAGTTCCCGTGACATTCCTTGCCGGCGAAAGCCGAGGGTGCGGCATTGGCGCTGAGATAGAGCGCACCGTTGTCCACGATGTCGGGCACCGCCGCGCCGAGGACGTTGGAGAAGATGATGCCGGTGAAGATCTTGATGCCGTCCGTCTTCATGAACTTTTCGGCGATTTGCTTGCCTTGGCCAGGCTTCAGCCCGTCGTCTTCGACCAGCAGCTCGACAGGCACGCCTCCGAGCTTGCCGTTCTCGATGGCGAGCTTGAAGCCGTCGCGCACGTCCTGGCCGAGATAGCCGCCGGGGCCCGACAGCGTCGTGATCATGCCGATCTTGATGGGCGACTGCGCCAATGTCGGCGTGGTCAGTCCGAGACCTGAGATCAAGGCAGACAGCAGAATTGACCGTTTCATTTTTTTCCTCCCCTGTCGGTACGGGCTATGTTTCGTGCGTCACATCACGGGTCGGCCGTTCGCCGGCATGGGCGCACTCATTGCACCTGCATGGCGTGCGACACATTTTTCACCACCATGTAGTTATGAAGGCTTTCGAGGCCGCCCTCGCGGCCGTGGCCGCTGTCCTTGACGCCGCCAAAAGGCGTCTCTGCGACAGATGCCTCCAGCGTGTTGATCGACAAGTTTCCGCACTCGACCTCGTTTGCCAGACGATCGGCATTTCGTGCCGAATGGGTGAAGGCATAGGCGGCCAGGCCGAACGGCAGGGCGTTGGCTTTGGCGATCGCCTCGTCGAGCGACGAGACGGGGGTGACGATGGCCAGAGGGCCGAACGGTACCTCGCGCATGGCACGCGCGTCATCGGGCACCTCCGTCAGTACGGTGACTGGAAAGAAGTACCCGCGATTGCCCAGGCGCTCGCCGCCGGCGAGTACCTTCGCGCCACTGGCTCTTGCGTCGGCGACCAGGGCCTCCAGCGCCTCGATGCGGCGATGGTTGGCCACAGGTCCCATCTCGGTGGTGTCGTCGAGCCCGTTGCCGATGCGAACCGAACGGGCCTTCTCCACGAAGGCTTCGGTGAAGTCCTTGTAGAGTTTGTCGGCCACGAAGAAGCGGGTCGGTGAGGTGCACACCTGGCCGGAGTTGCGCGCCTTGCGGACGGCACTCGCGCGACCAGCCTCGGTCGCATCGCGTCG
>VGCQ01000434.1 GCA_016870055.1 Alphaproteobacteria bacterium
TGGAGTACTGTGCCAACGAGGCCATGCAGATCTTCGGCGGTGCGGGCTATCTGCGCGGCGCCAAGGTCGAGCGCATCTATCGCGAGACCAAGGTGATGTCGATCGGCGGCGGCTCGGTCGAGATCATGAAGGACCTCGCCGCCCGGCAGATGGGGCTGTAGAAGCAAGCCATGAGTTCCGGTCCCAACCTCGCCGATCGCGACCAGCGGTTGGCGGTCTTCCAGCAGTGGTTCTCCGATGCCATCCCGCACAACAAAGCGCTTGGATTGAAGGTCGTGGCGGTGCGCCGTGGCTTCGCCGCCATGCAGCTCGAGTGGCGCGAGGAACTGGTCGGCAATCCCGAGACAGGCGTGCTGGCGGGCGGGCCGCTCACCGCAATGCTCGACGGATGCTGTGGCATGGCGGTCGCCACCATGCTCAAGGAGGCGGCGCCCTTCGCCACGCTCGACCTGCGCATCGATTACGTGAAGCCCGCGACGCCCGGTCAGGCGGTGATCGCCGAGGCAGAGTGCTACCGCATCACCCGCTCGGTCGCTTTCACGCGCGCCTTCGCCCATCACGGCGACGCCAAGGACCCGATTGCCGCCGCCGCCGGCACCTTCATGCTCGGCACCAAAGGCCAAGCGACCCGGCCGCACATGGCCGGCGCGGTGGCCAAGCCATGAGCGGACTGCTCGAACGGCTGGCTGCGGCGCGCAAGGAAGGCGACGTGGCGAAGCTCGCCGACGCCATCCCCTATGCGCGGTGGATGCAGATCGCGCCGGAGAACAACACCGGCGAGTTGCTGACCCGCATGCGCTTTCACGACACCCTGGTCGGCAATACCTTCCTGCCGGCGATCCATGGCGGCACGCTCGGCGCCATGCTGGAGATGGCGGCGATCTTCCATCTTCTGTGGGAAACCGAGACCGAGACGGTACCCAAGATCGTCAACATCACCGTCGACTATCTGCGCTCGGCCGGACCGCGCGACGTCATTGCCGCGGCCAAGGTGACCAAGCAGGGCCGCCGTATGGTCAATGTCTTCGCCGAAGCCTGGCAGGACGACCGCGCCAAGCCGGTCGCGACGGCCAACGCGCATTTCCTCATCAAGGCCGACGATGCGCCGCCGTCACTTTGAGGCCACGGGCTCCACCAGCTCCTTCTCCAGAGACAGCCGACCATGAACTACGACTCTCTCAAGACCGAACGTGACGACATGGTGCGCGACGGCGCGGGCCAAGATGCCTACCGGCTCCCCGGTACGCTGATCGACTCCGACCATCCCGAGGTCGCGGCCCATGCGCGGCGTGTGGCGGGCAAGGGCGGCGAACGCGACCGCGCGTTGCACCTCTACTACGCGGTGCGCGACGGGTTGCGCTACGATCCCTACAACACGCCGATGCGCCGCGAGGCCTACCGCGCCAGCGCCACGCTGGCCGCCGGCCACGGCTACTGCATCAACAAGGCAGGCTTGATGGCTGCCCTCTGTCGTGCCGTCGGCATCGCCGCCCGCGTCGGCTACGCCGACGTCCGCAACCACATGACGACTGAGCGGCTGAGAGAGCTGATGGGCAGCGACGTCTTCTACTATCACGGCTATACCGAAGTCCTGCTGGATCGCCGCTGGATCAAGGCGACGCCGGCTTTCAACAGGGAACTGACCGAGCGCTTCGGCTTGAAGCCGCTCGAATGGGACGGCGTCAGCGATTCGATCTACCATCCATTCGACCTGAGCGGCCGACGCCACATGGAGTATCTCGCCTATCGCGGCGTCTTCGCCGACATCCCGTTCGACGAGATCCGCGACGCGTTCCGCCACTACTATCCGCGCATGACGCGTGCCCAGGAGGTGATGCAAGCGAGCGGCCTCGGCGGCGACTTCGGCGCGGAGGGGGCCGCAGAAGCCGCCCGCCAGTGACTCTCGTTCCGCGTTCGGCTGCCTACATCGCCCTGTTGGTGGCGCTGGGCAGCTTCGGTCCGTTGACCATGAGCATCTACACGCCGGTGATGCCGTCGGTTGCCGCCGACCTCGGAGCCAGCGCCGACAGCGTCAAGCTCACTCTCACGACTTACATGGTGGGCTTTGCCGCTGGTCAGCTCTTCTACGGCCCTTTGAGCGATCGCTGGGGCCGCCGACCAGTGCTGCTGGGCGGACTGATCTTCTTCACCACCGCGACCTTCGCCTGCTCCTTCGCGCCATCGATCGGCGGATTGACCGGCCTGCGTATCGTGCAGGGCTTGGGCGCGGCGTCCGGTTCGGTGATCGGCCGGGCGTTGACGCGTGACGCTTATACGTTCCAGGAAATGCCGCTGGTCATGAGCTGGATCTCGCTCGGCCAGAACATCGCGCCGTCGCTTGCCCCGACCTTGGGCGGATTCCTGGGCGAGGCGATCGGCTGGCGTGCCACCTTCTGGTTCGTCGGCGCCTTCGGCCTGCTGCTGCTCGTGGTGACGGCGATCGGGCTCGGCGAGACCAACAAGCATCGCGGGTCGCGCCTCGACTTTGCCGGTCTGCTCAAGGGATCGGGCGAGATGCTGCGCGAGCGGCAGTTCATCGGCAACGTCCTGACGCTCGGCTTCTCCTTCGCCATCAACTTCGGCATGTTGGTGACGGTACCCTTCGTCCTGCAGGACAGGCTCGGCTTCTCGCCGCAGCAGTTCGGCCTGATCGCGCTCCTGTCGGTCGGCGGCTTCACCGCCGGGACCTTCGTCAACAACCGGCTGGTCGGCCGTGTCTCGCCGATCGCCATGATGCGGGCGTCGGGTTGGTTTCACGTCACGGCGCTGATCATCATGGCGGCGCTGTCGCTCTGCGACATCCTGACCTGGTGGGCGATCGTCGGTCCGCACATGCTGCAGAGCTTTGGCACCGGCTTGATCGTGGCCAACGCTCAAGCCGGCGCCGTCGGTCTCTATCCGCGGCTGGCCGGCACGGCGTCCTCGCTGGTCGGGCTCACTCAGATGGGCATGGGCGCGCTCGGCACAGTGGCGGCGGCCGCGCTGACCTTGCCCGACAGCGGCCACGTCGTCCTGCCGCTGGCATTGGGCTTGATGCCCTTCGCGATTCTGGCCGTGCTGAGCGCGCGCCTGCTGCGTCCAGGGCGGCTGCCGCCGGTCACATAGCTCGAGCAATGATCTCCGTCGGTGCGAAGAGGCCGCGTTCCAGCATTCCGATCATGTTCGCCACTTTCTGCGGCGCCGTCGCGCCCATCACGATCTGCAAGCCGAGTGCCGGTGGGCCACTGGCCGCCATGCGCTGACGCATCCGGGTGAAGAATTCGAGCGCGAAGTCGCGCCGGCTGCGTTCCTTCTCGATGCCGAAGCCTGCTGCGCGCAGCTCCTGGCGATAGAGCTCCGCGGTGGCGATGAAGTTGGTTTCCGGTGCCGACGACCACGGCACCGGGTAGGCAAACGCACCGTCGCTTTCGCGCATGACGTCGTAGATGGCGAAGGTGCCACCGGGTTTCAGCACGCGATGCACCTCGGCGAAGGCCGTCTTCTTGTCGGCGATGTTCATGCCGACATGCAACATGTAGGCACCGTCGAACGTGCGGTTGGCAAACGGCAGTGCCAACGCGCTTGCCTGCCGGTAGGAGACCGCTTCACCCAGCCCGACGCGCCGCGACAGCCGTTCGGCGACCTCGACATATTCGGGCGTGAGGTCGATACCGTCGACCCGCCAGCCTCGATCCTGCGCGAAGTAGCGCGAGGGGCCGCCCAGCCCGCAGCCGACATCCAGCACGCGCGCGCCGCGCGGCAAGTCCAGCTGCGCGGCGAGGTCCATCGTCGCCTGCCGGCCGCCGATATGGAACTCGTCGACTGGTGCGAGGTCGGCGACGGTCAGCTTGTCGGGATCCTCGCCCGACGCTGCCAAAGCACCGAGGATCGCCGCCTCCAGCGTGCCATGCGCGTAGTGCTGCGCTATTTCCCGATCGCGGTCC
>VGCQ01000435.1 GCA_016870055.1 Alphaproteobacteria bacterium
CTATGGATCATTGTCCGGTCTCCGAGGTGGCTTCGACTAGAACAAGGTATAGCCGCCATCGATGACGAAGTCGCGTCCCGTGGTGTAGGCGGTGGCGCCGCTGGCGAGGTAGACCGCGATCGGGCCGAAATCGGCACCGACGCCCCAGCGCCGCTCGGGAATGCGCGGCATGACGTTGCCGGCGAATTTCGGGTTGCCAAAGGCGGGCGCCGTCATCTCGGTCTCGATCCAGCCCGGCAGGATGGAATTCACGGTGATCTTGTAGCGCGCCAGCTCGACGGCCAGCGCCCGCACCATCGCTGTGACGCCACCCTTGCTCGCGCCATAGTGACTCGACCGGGCCGCGCCTTCGATCGCCGCGGTGCTGGCCATCGCCACCAGCGAGCCGCCCTTGCCGCGCTCGACCATGTGGCGGGCCGCCGTCTGGAAGGTGAAGAACACGCCGTCGAGATTGACGCGCAGGACGCGCCGCCATTCCTCGTAGTCCATCTCCAGGATCGAGCCCTTGCCGCGGCCGGAGACGCCGGAGTTGGCGACGCAATTGTCGACATGGCCCATCACCTTCAGCGTCTCGGCAAAGCTCGCCTTGACCTGCGCTTCGTCACCGACATCGACGATCTGGCTGTGGACCTTGCGGCCGTGCCGTTTGAGCTTTGCGGCGGCGTCGGCGTTCTTCTTGGGGTTGGTGCCCCAGATGCAGACATCGGCGCCGGCCTCGGCCAGAGCGTCGGCCATGCCGAAGCCGATGCCGCCATTGCCGCCGGTGATCAGCGACACCTTGCCCGTCAGATCGAAGCCCTTGTAGGCCATGCGAAGTCTCCCACGATCGAGTCATCGAGACTCAAGGTCATGTTCCTCTCCCCCGAAAGGCGAGAGGAACATGAGGGAGGATGAACACGAAACGGCAGGTCAGTTCAACATGTCGGTTTCGACCAGCACGATCTCGGCATCTTCGATCGCGACCAGCTCGATCTCGGCCAGGTCGACCACGGCAACGCCGTCGCGCGCCGTGGCGGTGACCGGCGCGCCGTTGCCGCCGCGCACCTCGATCATGCCCTTGGCGGGCACCAGATAGGCAGGCTTGCCGCCGAGCTTTTGCCGGATCGTCTGGCCCGCTTTGAGCGTGCCCGCCCACAGCGCGCCGTCGGCGTGCAGTGGGATCGCGCCGTCGTGGCCGCGGCCCGACGCCAGCGGCACCAGCCTGCCGTCGCGCGCCGCGGGCGGGAACTGCACGGTCTCCCAGCGCGCCGGCACGCCTTCCTTGTTGGGCAGGATCCAGATCTGGAACAGCTCGGTCTCGTCCTGCTCCATGTTGTATTCGGCGTGCTGGATGCCGCGGCCCGCGCTCATCACCTGGATCTGGCCCGCCTCGGTGCGGCCTTGGTTGCCGAGATGGTCCTGATGGGTGATCGCGCCTTTGATGACGTAGGTCACGATCTCCATGTCGCGGTGGGGATGCGGCGGAAAGCCCGACTGCGGCGCGATGCGGTCGTTGTTCCACACGCGTAGCGCGCCCCAATGCACGCGCTGGGGGTTGCGGTATTCGGCGAAACTGAAATGGAAGTTGGCGTCGAGCCAGCCGTGGTTGGCCTTGCCGAGCTGCGCGAAGGGTCTGAGTTCGATCATGAGTACCTCTTGGCGCCCAACATGGCTCGTCGGCAAGGTCGATCAAGTTTCCGATTGGTGACCGCCCGGCGACGGCTTCGCCGAGACCTAGGCCGCGGCGATCAAGAACACCTTGGACGAATTGAAGATCCAGGTATCGACGAAGCCTGCGCGCTGCGGCTTGCGCCCGAGTTCGCTCAAGGCGCCGGCGAGGCACGACCAGTTCAGCACCTCCTGCTGACCGCTCGCCTCGACCTCCGCCCCGGTCAAGCTGCGCCAGGTCGTCCAGTCGCCGTCCTTCAGCGCCTGGTACAGACGCCGATCGGCCGGCGCGTCGGGCCACAGAAAGTTGTTCTTGGCCGTCAGGAAGGCGTGGCTCCAGCTCGACGACGCGAGCAGCGCCACGCGATAGGGCGAGTCGGCCAGGATGCGCGCCGTCGCCGCGCCGAGATCGAACAGCCGCCGGGGCGTCGGCGCCGGCGGATCGAGGTCGGCGTCGGCGATCTCACGATCGAACGTCGGCAGGCCGCCGCGCTGCGCCAGCACCTTGCGGCCGTAGCAGTTGATGGCGAACGGCACGACCGGATAGTCGAAACCCCGGCGATCGTAGTCGAGATAGAGGATCGCATTGGCGAAGGCGTGGCCGAGCGAATGATGCAACGGCTTGTAGGCATAGGCCGTGTCGAAGCCCTGCTCGATCAGCCGCGTCGCCAGCAGCTTGGCCGCCGTGCGATGGCCCGACAGGTCGTAGACCTTGTCGGTCTCGCCCCACACGTTGCCGGGCGGCGTCGCGAACTTGATGCGGTCGTAGGCCGCGATGCAGTAGGGCGGCACCACGTCTTCCTTGAAGTTCTCGTACTGATCGTCGCCCCACATCAGCACCAAGTCGGGCTTGAAGGCATCGAGCGCGGCACGGGTCTCGGCAAGCCACGATACCAACGTCTCGCGGTGTCGCGCCGCCGCGGACCGGCCTTCGTCGTCGCCCCATTCGGCGCGCATCGGCTCGGGCCATCCGTCGGGCGTGCGCAGCGCCGCCGGCAGCTTGGGATTCTGCAGCATGCGCCTCAGGATCCAGGCCATGCGCTCGTCCGGCCCCCATAGCGGCGGATAGTGCGAGATGCCGAGGGCAAGGATTTCCGCCATAGCGCTCTCCGATGGTCAGTTGGCCAGCTCGTTCTTGTAGATCGTGCCGGCCTTCATGATGAGCTTCAGCCGCTTGCGCGGCTCGCGAAAGACGCCGAGATCGGCCAATGGGTTGCCGTCGATCACCAGCAGGTCGGCATAGGCGCCCTCGGCAAGCGTGCCGAGCCTGCCCTTTTCCTGCAACAGCTCGGCGTTGACCACGGTGGCCGAGCGCAGGATCTCGGCCGGCGAATCGAGGTCGGCCCGTAGCTCCAGCTCGCGCAGTTGCTCCTTCTGCGCCTCGGGACCCCACAGATCGGTGCCGAGGCCGACCGGCACGCCGTGCTTGCGCGCCCAGCGGTAGACCTGCTTGCCGCGCTCGATGGTGCGGTGAAGGTTGTCGACGATCGGCTGCGGCAGGTTGTTCTCGGCGGCACTTTCGACGCGCTGGACCAGCGAGATGAAGGTCGGCACGTAGAACGCGCCGTGCTCGGCCATCATCGCCACCGTCGCTTCATCGACGAAGTTGGCGTGCTCGATCGAGCGCACGCCGGCTTCGAGGCAGCGCCGCACGCCCTCGTCGGTGTAGACGTGCGCCATCACGTAGGTGCCGCGCGCGGCCGCCTCCTCGACGGCCGCCCCGAGCTCCTCGACGCTGAACTCGTAGCGCGTGGCATGGCCCTCGGCCGGGAACACCACGCCGCCGGAGGCGAAGAGCTTGATCTGGCTGGCGCCGCGGCGCAGCTCCTCGCGCGCCGCCTTGCGCACCGCGTCGACGCCGTCGACGATCACCGACATCACCGAGAACGGGCTGGGATGGCCGCACGGATCGGTCTCCTCGTGGGGCGTGCGGAAGTCGGCACCGCCGCCGGTCTGGGTCAGCGCCCGGCCGGAGAAGTAGAGCCGCGGCCCGATGATCTGGCCCTCGGCCAGCAGCCGGGCCGTGGTGTGGTCGGCGCCGCCGGCTTCGCGGATCGTCGTGTAGCCATCCATCAGGCAGTTGCGCAGATAGTTCGCCGAGGCGATGGCGATGTCGGCCGCCAGGAAGGCGTAGTTCTTGGGGGTGAGCGACAGGCCGGTGATGTGGGCGTGGGCATCGATCAACCCGGGCATCAGGGTGCGGCCGCCGACGTCGATCACCGTCGCATCGCGCGCCGCGATCGATGCGGGCGACACGCGAGCGATGTGA
>VGCQ01000436.1 GCA_016870055.1 Alphaproteobacteria bacterium
CGCGTGCCCTGCGCCGTGCGCTCGAGCCGCCGGCGGTGCGCCTGCTGCGCGAGTTCGTGGGCGTGCCGCAGGGTGTCAAGTTCGTGGTCGACCTGCGCGCCGAGCTGCTGGCGCTGGCCAAGGACGACGCAGCGGCGCGCGCCCTGAGCGAGGACCTGCGGCCGCTGCTCGGCGCGTGGTTCGATGTCGGCTTCCTCGACCTGGTGCGCATCGACTGGAAGGCGCCGGCGGCGTTGCTCGAGAAGCTGGTGGCCTACGAAGCCGTCCATGCCATCCGCTCGTGGCGCGATCTCAAGAACCGCCTCGATTCGGACCGCCGCTGCTTTGCCTTCTTCCATCCGCGGATGCCCGACGAGCCACTGATCTTCGTCGAGGTGGCGCTGGTCGAGGGCATGGCGGGCAACGTGCAGCGCCTGCTCGACGCGCGGGCCGAGACGCACGACCCCAAGCGCGCCGACACAGCGATCTTCTACTCGATCTCCAACTGCCAGGAGGGGCTGGCCGGCATCAGCTTCGGCAACTTCCTGATCAAGCGGGTCGCCAATCAGCTTGCGCGCGACCTGCCCAACATCAAAGACTTCGCCACGCTCTCGCCGATCCCCGGCCTGCGCGCCCACATCGACGGCCTGCTGGCGAGCGAGGGCGACCGGATCCTCACCGCCGGCGAGATCGCCTCCCTGGGGCCGGTGACCGACCAGGCGCGCGGCGCCGCCGCCGTGCGCGCCCTGCTCGACCGGTCACTATGGTGGGAGGTGCCGGCGATCGACAAGGCGTTGCGGCCGATCCTGACGCGGCTTGCCGCCCGCTATCTCACCGCCAGCGACGACAAAGGCCGCGCCTTCGATCGCGTCGCGCACTTCCATCTCGGCAACGGCGCGGTGGTCGAGCGGCTGAACTGGCTCGCCGACACCAGCGCCAACGGACTCCGGCAGTCCTACGCCATGATGGTCAACTACCGCTACAAGCTCGCCGACGTCGACGCCAATCACGAGGCCTATGCCGCCGGCAAGGTGGTGGCGAGCCGCGAGGTGCGGGCGCAAGCGAAGGGCTGAAGCATCTATTTGTTCAAATACTCGAGCTTCAGTCCCGGCCGCGGCCATTCGAAGCTCACGAGCTTGCCGGTCATCGACAGCGTGGCATAGGCGGTGCGCAGTTCCTTGCCGCCGAAGCAGACGTTGGTCACCATCGGGTCGGGCAGCTTGTACTGCGTGACCGACTTGCCGTCGGGTGAGATGTCGGAGACCGCGCCGGTGATCAGCGTGGCGACGCAGATGTGGCCGGCCGAATCGACGGCCAGCGAATCGAACATCTGATAGCCGCCGAGGCCGGCAACGACGCGGCCCTTCTCGCCGCGATAGGGCCCGTTGGCCGACTTGATCTCGCCCGGCGCCGACAGCTCGAACGCCCAGCAGCGCGCGGTCGGTGTCTCGACGACATAGAGCGTCTTGCCGTCCGGCGACAGCCCGCAGCCGTTGGGTCGCTCGAGCGGGAAGATCTTCTCCTCGATCCTCGAGCCGTCCGCTTTGGCGTAGTAGACCGCGCCGCGATCGTTGTCGCGCTCGCGCGTCTTGCCGAGGTCGGTGAACCAGAAGCCGCCGGCATCGTCGAAGACAAGATCGTTCGGTCCGTTCAGCCGCCGACCGTCGCACGAATCATAGAGCGTCTCGAACTTGCCGGTCTCCGGATCGACCACCTGAATCGCGCCGCCCTTGTAGTCGGCGGGCTGCGTGCCGGGGAACAGCCGTCCGTCCGGCCGCTCGATCCAATTGAAGCCGCCGTTGTTGGTGACATAGAGCTTGCCTTTGGGGCCCATCGCCGCGCCGTTGGGTCCGCCGCCCAGCTTGGCGACCACGTGCTGCCTGCCGTCGGGCATGATGCGGGTCAGCGTCTGGCGGGCGATCTCGACCAGGACCACCGAGCCGTCGGGCATGGCGACCGGACCCTCCGGAAACTTCAGCCCCGAAGCGATCTCCTTGTGCGGCGTCGTCATGGTTCCCCCTACTGGCCCTTGAAAGCGGGCTTGCGCTTGGCGAGGAAGGCCGCGACGCCTTCCCTGAAATCCTCGCTGCGGCCGAGCAGGCGTTGGCTGTCGCGCTCGAGATCGAGCTGCTGGTCGAGCGTGTTGGCCGCCGCGCGGCCGATCGCCTCCTTGATGCGGCCGAGCGCCTGGGTCGGTCCGTCGGCCAGGCGGCGTGCTAGCTCGCCCGCCGTCTTCATCAAGTCGCCGTCCTCGACGACGTCCCAGATCAGGCCCCATTCCTTGGCCTGCTGCGCGGTGATCTGCGGTGCCAGCATGGCGAGCGCGCGCGCCCGCTGCTCGCCGACCAGCCGCGGCAGGAACCAGGTGCTGCCGCCGTCGGGCAAGAGGCCGATGCGGGCGAAGGCCTGCAGGAAGGTGGCCGACTTGGCGGCGATCGCCACGTCCGACGCCATGGCGAAGCTCATGCCGACGCCCGCCGCCGGGCCGTTGACCGCCGCCACGATCGGCTTGGGCATGGCGCGCATCAGGCGGATCACCGGATTGAAGAACTTGTCGAGCGCGGTGCCCGAGTCGCCACCTTCCTTGCCGCGATCGGGATCGCTGAGATCGGCGCCGGCGCAGAAGCCGCGGCCGGCGCCGGTCAGCAGCACGGCGCGCACCGAGGTGTCGGCCGCGAGCTTCTCCCAGCAATCCTTGAGCTCGCCGATCATCTTGCGCGACACGGCGTTGAGCTTGTCGGGCGCGTTCAGCGTCAGCGTGGCGAGGCCTGCGTCGCAGGCGACGGCGATCTTGTCGTAGGTCATGGTCCTCAATGCCCGGTGAATTGCGCCGGCCGCTTGGCGAGAAAGGCCGCGACACCCTCGCGGAAGTCGGCGCTGCGGCCAAGCGCGCGCTGGCTGTCGCGCTCGAGATCGAGCTGCTGGTCGAGCGTGTTGGTCGCCGCCTCGTTGATCGCCCGCTTGATCGCTGCATAGGAGAGCGTCGGGCCCGCCGCCAGACGGCGCGCCAGCGCGGTCGCCTCGGTCATCAGGTCGGCATCGTCGACTACCTGCCACACCATGCCCATGCGCCGGGCCTCCTCGGCCGGCACCGCGGCACCCAGCATGGCAAGCGCGCGAGCGCGGGCATCACCCACGGTGTGCGGCAGGAACCAGGTGCCGCCGAGATCGGGGATCAGCGAGATGCGCACGAAAGCCTGATCGAAACGCGCCGAACGGGCGGCCAGCACGATGTCGCAGGCGAGCGCCAGATTGGCGCCACCGCCCGCCGCTACGCCGTTGACCGCAGCGACGATCGGCTTGGGCAGCGCGCGCATGGCGCGGATCATGGGATTGAAGATGCGGTCCATCTCGCGGCCGAGATCGGGACGGCCGTCGGCGGTCGGCTCCATCGGTCCGGAGCCGACAAGATCGGCGCCGGCGCAGAAGCCGCGGCCCGTGCCGGTCAGCAGCACGGCGCGCACGGCGCTGTCGTCGCGCGCGCGGGCGAGCTCGCGGTTCATGGCCTCGATCAGCGCCGTGCTCATGGCATTCAGCCGCTGCGGGCGATTGAGTGTCAGGACAAGAACGCCGCTCTCCAGAGCGGCGATGACGGGGGCTGGTTCCATGGCGCGGCAGACTGGCACGACGCGCCCGCCATCGCCACTCTCCCCGCGCCATCCGGTCGCGTCGCATCGCGGCTCGACCTCGCCTATCCCGGCGCCATGGCCCAGATCCTGATCCTGGTCGGCACCGAGTCGGGCAACGCCCAGATGGTCGCCGATGCGTTGAAGCCGGTGCTCGAAAGCGGCGGCCACGCCATCGCCGTCACCGACAAGGCGGCGTCGGCCGACGATCTCGGCGCGCACGACGTGCTGCTGGTCGTCTGCGCCACGCACGGTTCGGGCGACATCCCGACCAACATCCAGCCGCTCGCCGAGACGCTGG
>VGCQ01000437.1 GCA_016870055.1 Alphaproteobacteria bacterium
ATCTGGTTGGCGATCAGGTCCTGCATGGCGGGGCTCGTGCCCTATCGCGGCACTGGCCCCGCCATGCAGGACCTGATCGCCAACCAGATCCAGGTCATGGTCGACCAGTCGTCGAACTCCCTGCCGCAGGCCCAGGGCGGCAAGATCCGCGCCTATGCCATCACCTCGGCCGTACGTTCTCCGGCCGCACCCGACATCCCGACGGCGGCCGAAGCGGGCTATCCGATGGAGGTGACGATCTGGAACGGGCTGTGGGCGCCCAAGGGCACGCCGGCGGCGATCGTCGACAAGCTCAATGCCGCAGCGGGCGCGGCCTTGCAGGACCCCGCGGTGCGCAAGCGCATGGAAGAGCTCGGCCTCGACATCCCGACACCCGAGCAGATGAAGCCCGCGGCGTTCGCTGCCTTCCAGAAGTCGGAACTCGCCTACTGGAAGCCGATCCTCGAAGCCGCCGGCGTCAAGGCCGAGTGAGCCTCAGTCCTGGCAGCTCGGCGGCGCCGGACAAGGCGGCAGGAGCTTCTCCAGCGCCTTGGCGACGCCGAGCAGCCGCGCCTCGCCCCAACGCTTGCCGACGAGTTGCAGGCCGATCGGCAGGCCGCCCCTGCCGAAGCCGCAGGGCAGCACGATCGACGGCTGGCCGGTGAGGTTGGCCAGGAAGTTGTACGACGTGCCGGCGAAGAAGTACGGATAGGGCTTGCCGTCGATCACCAGCGGCTCGCGTTGACTCTGGCGGACGAACGCCACGTCGGGCATCACCGGCATCAACCAGGCATCGTGGTCGTCGAGCAACGCATGGCAGCGGCGGATCACGTCGTCGCGCCGGTCGAGCACCGCGAAGAACGCGCCGAGATCGAGCTGCGCCGTGCGCACCGCCGAGCGCCGCGACGGGTCGGGCGAATCGGCGGCCATGGTGAAGAAGCGTTGGCGATCCGCCAGCGGCTGCAAGGCGCGGACCTGGTACTGGAAGAGGTCCGACCAGTCGTCCCACGCCTGCTGCCAGTCGAGCCCCGCCGGCACCGCGCGCTTGACCTTGGCACCCGCCTTGGCGAGCTGGCGCGCCGTCGCCTGGACGACCCGTGCGGTGTCGGACGAGGCGGGCACCAGCGGATTGCTTTCCAGCACCGCGATGCGCAAGCCCGCGACCGTCAACGCCGGCGCCGGCCCGATCGGCACGGGGGCGGCCTCGGCGTCGTAGCCGTCCGGTCCGGCAATGATGTGCAGCGCGCCCTCGAGATCGTCGACCGAGCGGGCGAGCGGCCCATAGACGCCCATGTAGCGCACCGTGCGCGTCTGGCCCGGCAGGTCGGGCACGTGGCCGTGGCCCGGCACGCGCCATTCGGTGGGCTTCAGCGAGAAGATGCCGTTGTAGTGCGCGGGATTGCGCACCGAGCCGCCGATGTCGGAGCCCAATTCCAAAGGCGACAGTCGCGCCGCCACCGCCACTGCGCCGCCGCCGGTCGAGCCGCCCGCCGTCCGCTCGGCGTCCCAGGCATTCCTGGTCGTGCCGAACAACGGGCTGTCGGTCTGAAAATCGGCGCACAGCTCGGGCACGTTGGTCTTGCCCAGGATCACTGCGCCGGCGGCGCGCAGGCGGGCCACGGCGCTGGCATCCTGGTGCGCCACATTGTTCTCGAGCGGCGGATGGCTCGAGGTCGTGCGCAGGCCCGCGACGTCGAACGCCTCCTTGATGGTGATCGGCACGCCGTGCAGCGGCCCGAGTGCCCGTCCTTTCCTCGCCCGCGCCCGGTCGGCGGCGCGCGCCGCCTTGAGCGCGCCGTCACGATCGACCACCACCAACGCGCCGAGCGGTCCGTTCAGCCGCGCGATCCGCTGCAAATGCGCCTCGGTCGCCTCGACCGCGCTCAGCCGGCCGTTTCGAATGGCGCGGGCGAGCTGCGTCGCCGTCGCAAAGCATGGATGCATGCATGCCTCCCTTGCGTGGCTCCCACCCTAGCGGCCGCTTTCGGACAGGGCTATAGAGCCCAAAGTATTCTTGGGGACGTCATGAGTTTGGGTAGCAAGACCCTGTTCGTGACCGGCGCCAGCCGGGGCATCGGACTTGCCATCGCGTTGCGCGCCGCACGCGACGGCGCCAACATCGCGATCGCCGCCAAGACGGTGAAGCCCGACCCGCGGCTGCCGGGCACGATCTTCACCGCCGCCGAGGCGATCGAGAAAGCGGGCGGCAAGGCGCTGCCGCTGCCCTGCGACATCCGCGACGAGCAGAGCGTCGAGAAATCGGTGGCCGAAACGGTCGCCAAATTCGGCGGCATCGACATCCTGGTCAACAACGCCAGCGCCATCAGCCTGACCGGCACGCTCGCCACGCCGATGAAGCGCTACGACCTGATGCATCAGATCAATGCGCGCGGCACCTACATGGTGTCGCAGAAGTGCCTGCCGCATCTCCTGAAGGCCGCCAACCCGCACGTGCTGAACCTGTCGCCGCCGCTCGACTTCGACGTCAAATGGTTCGCCAACCACGCCGCCTACACGCTCGCCAAGTACGGCATGTCGGTCTACGCCTGGGCGATGGCCGAGGAGTTCAAGGGCAAGGTCGCCTTCAACTGCCTGTGGCCGCGCACCGCCATCGCCACCGCCGCCATCCAGAACATCCTGGCCGGCGAGGAAGGCATGAAGCGCTGCCGCAAGCCCGAGATCATGGCCGACGCCGCCCACGCCATCCTCACCCGTCCGGCCAAGGAATGCAGCGGCAACTTCTTCATCGACGACGAGGTGCTGGCGGCCGCCGGCGTCACCGACTTCGATCAGTATGCGGTGTCGCCCGGCATGGCGCTGATGCCCGACTTCTTCGTGCCCGCTCCGGGTGCACGCACCGTGGTCGGGCGGAGCTAGGCCGTGGCGACGTTCCTGTTGGTCCACGGCGCGTGCCACGGCGGCTGGTGCTGGGAGAAGGTCGTGCCGCTGCTCGAAGCGCGCGGCCATCGCGCCTGCGCGCCCGACCTGCCGGGCCTCGGCGACGACCACACGCCGCCCGCCAACGTCACGCTCGCCGACAACGTCGAAAGGCTGTCGCGGCTGCTCGACAAGATGGAGGACCAGGTCGTGCTGGTCGGCCATTCGCTGGGCGGCGTCACCATCAGCCAGCTCGCCGAAGCGCGGCGCCGCAAGCTCAAGGCGCTGGTCTATCTCTGCGCCCTGTTGCCACTCTCGGGCAAGAGCGGCCGCGACATGACGGCGCTCGATGCCGACGCGATGTTCCGTCTGTCGCGCCAAGTCAGTCCCGACGGCCTCACCTACACGTTCGGACGCGACAAGATCCCGTCGTTGTTCTACGCCGACGTCTCGCCCGAGGACCGCTACCGGGCGATCGAGCGCCTGCGGCCGCAGCCGCTCGCCATCTCGACCACGCCGGTCACGCTCAGCGACGATCGCTTCGGCTCGGTGCCGCGCTGGTACATCGAGTGCACGCACGACAACGCCATCGCCATCAACCTGCAGCGCCAGATGGTGAAGCTGACGCCGTGCAAGGTCATCACCATGGAATGCGGCCACTCGCCGTTCTACAGCCAGCCGGCCGAGCTCGCCGACCACCTCGAGGCGGTCGCCCGCGCCTGATGCCGCGGGCGGAGCCGCCGCGGCGACCGAATTCGGACAGTTTCGCAAGTTTCGCAATTGATTTTGCGGCCTGCCGCCCTTCGATTTCCGTCCGCCGGAGCCCGCGCACGACCCCGCCATCCAGGGACGCCGGCTTTCGGACACGAGCGGCATCCCCTGGGCAATCGAATCGGATGAACGATGCATAGAGCAGAGTAGACGATCGCAACGTAGTGATTACTACGGTATCTTTCAATACCCATGTTTTAAAAAATTGCCGGTTCCGCAAAACGACGTTGCGGCTCCCGGAAAGGGCCTCAGCGGCGCTCGGGATGACCGCGCGGCA
>VGCQ01000438.1 GCA_016870055.1 Alphaproteobacteria bacterium
GCCGACATCGCAGGTGAAGATCGCGTCGTCGGCTGCAAGCTCGCTCAACAGCCGCGCGACATACTGCGGATGAATGACCTTGCCGCCGGGCTTGCCCTCGGCAAGCTTGTCGAGATCGGCCCGTGCCTTGATGTAGTGCGCGAGTGCGGCGTCGAGGAATTTGCGGTCGGCCTTCGCCTTCAGCTTGGGCAACAGCGCGCGCAGCGTGGTGGCGACGTCGCCCACGACGCCGAGCGACAGGTGGCAGCGATTGCCGAGGCTCTCCGGCCGGATGTCGATCTGCGCCACCCGCGCACCCTCGGGATAGAACTGGCGATAGGGGAAGTCGGTGCCGAGCAGCAGCAGCGTGTCACAGCTCTTCATTGCTGCGTAACCCGAGGCGAAACCGATCAGGCCGGTCATGCCGACGTCGAACGGGTTGTCGTACTCGACATGCTCCTTGCCGCGCAGCGAATGCACGATCGGCGCCTTGAGCTTGCCCGCCAGCTCGACGACCTCGGCGTGGGCGCCGGCCGTGCCCGCGCCGCACATCAGGGTGATGCGCTCGCCGTCGTTCAGCAGGGCGGCAAGAGCGTCGATATCGGCATCGGCCGGCCGTACCAGCGGCGGCTTGGGCGCCAGCCAGCGCGCGGCCTTGGCGGCGGTCGGCTGGAGCGCAATGTCGCCCGGGATCACCACCACCGACACGCCGCGTTGGGCGATGGCGACGCGGATGGCCTTTTCGAGAATGCGCGGCATCTGGTCGACGTTGGAGACCAGCTCGACATAGTGCGAGCACTCGGCGAACAACTGCTCGGGATGGGTGGCCTGGAAATAGGACCCGCCGATCTCGGCGCTCGGGATATGGGCGGCGATCGCCAACACCGGCACGCGGCTGCGCTGGCAATCGAACAAACCGTTGATCAGGTGCAGGTTGCCCGGTCCGCAACTGCCGGCGCACACCGCCAGTTGCCCCGTGAGATGCGCCTCGGCGCCGGCGGCAAAGGCTGCCGCTTCCTCGTGACGGACATGCACCCAGTCGATCTTCTTCTGCTTGCGCAGCGAATCGGTGAAGCCGTTCAGCGAATCGCCGACCACGCCGTAGATACGCTCGACGCCGGCGACGCTCAGGGTCTCGACCATCAGATCGGCGACAGTCGGCATGAAAAGGCTCCGTCTTTTGTGATGTCGCACCGACTATGCCATGCGGTCGGGCGGGCGCGAAGCCGGTTGTTTTACCGGAGCGCGGACCTGGAGGGACGTGCCGCCTCGAAGCCGCTCAGAAACTGCACCAGGTTGCGGCCGAGGTCGTCGCTGAGATAGCCGCCCTCCTGGACCAGCACCGTCGGCAGGCCGAGGCTCGCGATCTTGCGCGCCATGGCGTGGAAACCCGCGCCCGTCACCTTGAGGCCCTGCAGCGGATCGCTTTCGCTGGCGTCGAGTCCCAACGCGACGACCAGCGCCGTCGGCGAGAAGTCGCGAAGGCGCGCCAGCGCTTGATCGCCGGCCGCCAGCCACACCGCGTCGGGCGAGCCGAGCGGCAGCGGCAGGTTGAGGTTGTAGCCGGCGCCCTTGCCGACCCCGGTCTCGTGGGCATAGCCCCAGAAGAAAGGATAGTAGTTCGACGGATCGGCGTGGATCGACACGGTGAGCACGTCGGCGCGATCGAAGAAGACGCCCTGCGTGCCGTTGCCGTGATGCACGTCGACATCGAGCACGGCCACGCGCTGATGCCGAGCGCGCAGGCGTTGGGCGGCGATCGCCGTGTTGTTCAGGAAGCAGAAGCCGCCCGCCATGTCGGCATAGGCGTGATGGCCGGGCGGACGGCAGAGCGCGTAGGCCTCGCCGGCGCCGCCGAGCACCAGGTCGGCCGCCGTCGCGGCGACCTCGGTGGCGGCGAGCGCTGCGTCCCAGGTGTGCGGTCCGATCGGGCAGGCGAGGTCGACCTGATGCCAGCCGGCGCGGCCGGCCAAGGCCTGAGGATAGGTCGCGGGATAGCGCGCTGGATGGACGTTGGGCACGACCTCGGGCGAGGCGTTGGCGAGCGTCGCCCAGTGGCCGGCGATGGTCTTCAGGAAATCGACATACTCGGGGGTGTGCACGCTCTCGGCCGGTGCGGTGCCATGCGCGGCGGGCGCCAGAATGTCGTGACCGGCACCCTTGGCCGCCACGAGCAGGCGCTCGGCGCGCTCAGGCTGCTCGGCGCTGCGCTGCTTGACGCCGCGCACGACAAAGCTCTGCGGATCGTGCTGGGCGTGCTTGTCGGTGTAGATGATCTTCATGTCGTTCCTTCAGGCTCGGGATTCATATGCCATAGAAACGTCCAGGCGACCGCTGCGTTCGTGCGCTGACGAGATGGCGGGAAGTAGGATATTCTACGCCCCGACTGTCTTGCCGAACTGTAGGTCTCCAAGCCCGCTCATGTGTCTTTGCCGAGTATGCGCATTCGCTTGCCCATTGGTGACGTCACAGGCAAAAAAGTACTCGGATGCTCTACAAAACTCTGCCACCGCCGGCCCATCTCGAGCCGTTCGTCGACTGCCTCTGGATTTTGGTCGCGGCCAAAGACGACGGCGATCCGGAGTCGCAGATCGTGGTGCCCGACGGCAAGACGGAGCTGATCGTTCATTTCGGCGATGCGTTCCTGAAACTCGAAGGCGACGCCTTCGAACGTCAAGCACGGGTCTTGATGTCCGGCCAGCTCACCGAGCGCATCATGCTGAAGCCCACCGGCGCGGTCGGTGTCGTCTCTATCCGTTTCAAGGCTGCCGGCGCCGCGCGCTTCTTCGATGTGCCTTACGAAGAGATCGTCGATCGGGTGGTCGATTTCGCCGATTTCGAGCCGGCGTTCTCGGCAGCGATCCACGACCGGATCGCCCGCGCCGGCTCCCATGACGAGCGCCTGGCGACGATGGCTGCCGTGCTCGACGAGCGCCTGACGCAGGAGTCGAAGGAAGACATCTTCGTGCGCCAGGCCTGCCAGTACATCGTGAGATCGGAGGGCGAGTATTCGGTGCAGGATCTCGTCAAGCTGATCGGCCTCAGCGAGCGCCAGCTCGAACGCAAGTTCAAGAAGCAGGTCGGCCTCGCGCCGAAGGTCTTGTCACGCATCATGCGGTTTCAGAAGTTCCTGGCGATGACCAAAGAAGCCAACACGCTGACCCTTGCCGACGCGGCCGCCGCTTGCGGCTACTACGACCAGTCGCATTTCATCCGGGATTTCACGAAGTTTTCCGGCATGAGCCCGATGAAATACCTGAGCAGCAGCCATGTGATGTCGGACCATTTCACGACGCCGACCAGTTCGCCCACTTCGACAAAGTAACGAAGTCTCGCTGATTTCAGGCCGAGGTCGGATTTTTACAATCGCATCTCGAGTCCTTTGCGCAGGATGAGGTCGCCGGCGGCACAGACCGCCGCAAGCGACCATTTCCGCGGGAGGATACGAAGCCGTGAAGTACGACATCCAACTCCAGGACCACGCCGCCCGGCCCGCCCTCGTCATCAAGGGCAAGGTCAAGATCGAGCAGGCAGGCGACGCCATCGGCGGCAACATCGGCGCCGTCAGCGACCATCTGAAGAAGGCCGGACTGCAGCCGGCCGGTGCTCCCTTCACACGGACCTATCAGTTCGCCGACGGCGTCCTCGAATTCGAATCGGGTTTTCCGCTCACCGAGGCCGTGAAGTCGCAAGGCAGTCTGGTCGCGACCGAACTGCCGAAAGCCAAGGTCGCCGTGACCGTCCATGTCGGCGATCAGGCGACGAGCGAGAACGCCTACAACGCCCTCCACGCGTGGATGAAAGCCAACGGCAAGCAACCCGCCGGCGCGCCATGGGAGGTCTATGTGGCCGATGACCGGATGGAGATCTACTTCCCCGTTCGGTAGAGGCGGCATCGCGCGCATGATGC
>VGCQ01000439.1 GCA_016870055.1 Alphaproteobacteria bacterium
GTTCTTCGAGCGAGCCCAAGCGGCTCAGCAGTTGATCCCAACCGCCATCCAACTGTGATGCAGAAAGCATCTCGCCTATGAATCACAGACCGATTCCCAACGTCAACCTAAAGTTAGCGCCTATGAGGTGCCCGCTGAAGCGCCGACAAGGCGCGCAAGCGGGCGGAGGGGTCAGAGGCGTCGCGATGGAAGCTCATGACCCCTCCGCCCGCTGCGCGGGCACCTCCCCTCGCATGAACGAGGGGAGGACATGAAATCTTGGCAGGAAGGTCGTCCATGAAACTCAATGTCGCCATCCAGATGGACCACGTGTCGACCATCGACATCGACGGCGATTCGACCTTCGTGCTGGGACTGGAAGCGCAGCGCCGCGGCTACGCGGTATGGCACTACACGCCGCCCGATCTGATGTTGCGCGATCGCAAGGTGATGGCGCGCGCCCAGCCGCTCACGCTGCGCCGCGAGAAGGGCAACCACTTCACCCTGGGCGCTGCCGAGATGGTCGATCTCGCGACGCTCGACGTGGTCCTGCTGCGCCAGGACCCGCCGTTCGACATGTCCTACATCACGACCACGCACATCCTGGAGCACATCCATCCCAAGACGCTGGTGGTGAACGATCCGGCGAGCGTGCGCAACGCGCCCGAGAAGCTCTTCGTGACGCATTTCGGCAACGTCATGCCGCCCACCCTGATCAGCTCCGACGCACGCGCCATCCGCGCTTTTCGCGACGAGCACCAGGACGTCATCCTGAAACCCCTGTTCGGCAACGGCGGCGCCGGCGTGTTCCGCGTGCGGCCCGACGACGAGAACTTCAATTCGCTTCTGGAGATGTTCTCCCAGCGCAGCCGCGAGCCGCTGATCGCCCAGCGCTACCTGCCGGCGGTGCGCCAGGGCGACAAGCGCATCATCCTGATCGACGGCAAGGCCGAGGGCGTCATCAACCGCGTGCCGGCCGCCGGCGAGGCGCGGTCGAACATGCATGTCGGCGGCACCGCCGTGAAGGACGTGTTGAGCCGGCGCGACCGCGAGATCTGTGAGATCATCGGGCCCGAGCTGGCGCGCCGCGGCCTGATCTTCGTCGGCATCGACGTGATCGGCGACCACCTCACCGAGATCAACGTGACCTCGCCGACCGGCCTGCAGCAGATCAACCGCTTCGACGGCGTCTGTCTGGAGGCGCGCATTTGGGATAGGATCGAGGCGCGTTATCAGGCGACAAGGGAGAAGACGTCATGAAGCGGCGGGCGTTGCTCGTAGCCGCGCTCGCCCTGGCGGGCGGGCCGGCGCTGGCCCAGATCGACCCCTTGACTCTCAAGCCAATCGTCAAGGCGGTGCGCGAGGGCGACGACGAGAAGGTACGGAGTGCGCTGCTCAAGGGCGAGAGCCCCAACCAGAACGACACCACCGGCCAGCCGCTGCTGATGGTCGCCGTTGTCGCCGGCCATATCGCCGTGGTCCAGACGCTGCTGAAGGGCGGCGCCTTCGTCGACGGCACCGACCGCGAGGGCTACACCTCGCTGATCCGCGCCGCCGAGCGCGGCGATGCCGAGATGGTCGAGATCCTCCTGGCGCGCAATGCCCGGGTCGACACGCAGACTCGGCAAGGTGCGACGGCGCTGTCGATTGCCGCCCGGCTGGGCTTCGCCGAGGTCGTGCGGGCGCTGCTCGCCAAGAAGGCCGATCCCAACAAGGCCGACTTCACCGGCCGCACGCCGCTTGCCTATGCGCGCCAGAACCGGCGCCAGTCGATCGAGATCATGCTGCGGCAGGCCGGCGGCCGCGAGTGACGGCGGCGGGCCGCGCGGCGCCGATCTGGATCACGGGCACGCTCGCCCTCGATCCCGCCGAGATCGAGGAGACGTTCGTGCGCGCCGCCGGCCCGGGCGGGCAGCACGTCAACAAGACGTCGTCGGCGGTACAGTTGCGCTTCGACGTGCGCCGCTCGCCATCGCTGCCCGACGACGTGCGTCGGCGCCTGGAGCGCCTGGCCGGCCGGCGTCTCACCCAGGACGGCGTGCTGGTGCTGATGGCGCAGGGCGAGCGCAGCCAGAAACGCAATCGCCAGGCGGTTCTGGAGCGCCTGGTCGAGCTGGTGCGCGCCGCCGCCCGGCCGCCGACCCCGCGCAAGAAGACGAAGCCCAGCAAGGCGAGCAAGCAGCGGCGACTCGACGAGAAGAAGAAGCATGGCGCCTTGAAGTCGCTGCGGACGAGGCCGGTCGGCGATTAGACTCGGCGGAGCGCGGATCTCCTGGTCCGCCTGCCAGATGCGGACCTGGAGGTCCGCGGTCCATTGAGGTCTTTGCTTTCTTCGAGCGGCGAGCCTACTTCTGGTCGTCCAGCCCGTGAAAGGATCGCCCATGGCCGACGTCCGCAAGGAGACCGACAGTCTCGGTGAGGTGAGTGTGCCGGCCGACAAGCTGTGGGGCGCGCAGACCCAGCGCTCGATCGAGCATTTCAGCATCGGCCACGACCTGATCCCGCGCGAGATGATCGGCGGCTACGCCATCCAGAAGAAGGCGGCGGCCAACGCCAACCATGCCGGCAAGCGGCTCGACGATCGCGTGCACGGGCTGATCGTGCAGGCCTGCGACGAGATTCTGGCCGGCCGGCATCACGACATGTTCCCGCTGCATGTCTGGATGACCGGCTCGGGCACGCAGTTCAACATGAACGTCAACGAGGTGATCTCCAACCGCTGCTGCCAGATCGCCGGCACGCCGCTCGGCTCCAAGACGCCGGTCCATCCCAACGACCACGTCAACATGTCCCAGTCGTCGAACGACAACTTCCCGTCGGTGATGTACATCGCCGCCGCCGTCCATACGGTCGAGCGGCTGCTGCCGGCGGTGCAGGCGCTGCGCGATGCGATCGACGCCAAGGCGCGCGCCTGGGACGACATCGTCAAGATCGGTCGCACCCACATGCAGGACGCCACGCCGATCACGCTCGGCCAGGAATGGTCGGGCTATGCCGGGATGTTGTCGGACAACATCGAGCGCATCCGGGACGCGCTGAAGGGCGTCTATCGCCTGGCGCTGGGCGGCACGGCGGTCGGCACCGGCATCAACGCCGCGCCGGGCTTCGCCGAGGCCGCGGCTGCCGAGATCGCCAAGCTCACCGGCTTGCCGTTCGTCAGCGCCCCCAACAAGTTCACGGTGCAGGGGGCGCACGACGCCCTGGTGCAGCTCTCGGGCAGCTTCCGCACGCTCGCCGTGTCGCTCTACAAGATCGCCAACGACATCCGCCTGATGTCGTGCGGCCCGCGCGCCGGCTTCGCCGAGCTGGAGATCCCCGAGAACGAGCCGGGCTCGTCGATCATGCCGGGCAAGGTCAACCCCACGCAGTGCGAGGCGCTGACCATGATCGCCGTGCAGGTGATGGCCAACGACGTGGCAGTCGGCATGGGCGGCGCCGGCGGCTACCTCGAGATGAACGTCTACAAGCCCTTGATGATCCACAACGTCATGCACTCGATCACGATCCTCACCGACGGCTGCACCAACTTCCGCAAATTCCTGGTCGAGGGCGCCAAGCCGAACGCCAAGAAGATCGCCGAATATGTCGAGCGCTCGCTGATGCTGGTGACGGCGCTCGCGCCGGTGATCGGCTACGACAAGGCATCGAAGATCGCCCACCACGCCATGGACAACGATCTCACCTTGAAGCAGGCGGCGCTGAAGCTCGGCTTCGTGAGCGAGGCCGAGTTCGACCGCGTCGTCGACCCGGCCAAGATGGTGCGGCCCTATGTGGCGGGAGGCTGAGGTTCATCGCCGGGAGCGCGCCACTCATAGGCGCTAACTTATGACGAAGCATGGGAATGCCCTTCGTTTGCGCTTGCGTCGAGGTGGCTCGAACAGCAAACGGGTAAGACGGCAAGCATT
>VGCQ01000440.1 GCA_016870055.1 Alphaproteobacteria bacterium
GCGGAATCTGATCAGATTGAAGCGCTCACGGTTCGATCTGATCGGATTCGCGCGCTCGGGCGATGCTTGTTGCACCGGGCACAGTCCGCCCAGCTGATTCCAGCTGGGCGGACTGTGTTCTACTGACGCAAACGGCGCGGGATTCGATCCCGCGCCGTTGCGACCGCCACAGGTAGTTCAGGGAGGAGGGCGGCCGAACCGGGCGAAGGGGTCGTCCCGGTCGTTGCGCGCGATTTTCGTCGGCCAGGCTTACGGGCGCCTTACCGATTTCGACGAAGTAGCCCACAGGCCCGGCCGGACGAGGCGACATCGGTCAGCGTCTGGATCGAAGCCGCGACGTTCGCTGGCCGGCGGCCGATGACGGCGCTTGCGGAGGACCGGCGGCCGGGGTCAACTGCCTCGCCATGCCGTCTGCAACTGATAACTTGATCGCTCGTCTGCAAGCCGACTGCACGGCCGCGGAGGCCGCCGAGCGCGTCGTTCGCGCCCGGGTCGAGGCGGAACTCCAGCAAGCCGAACGCGAACGGGTGTTTGCTTGGCGGCGGTTGAGCGCCTTGAGCGACATGGCGCGCATCGCGGCGCTCGAGGCCGACCAGGCAGTCGCCGTCGAGCGCCAGCTCGTGGCGTTGTTCCGCGACATTGGCTGGATCGAAACGGCGCTGACCGAGCTTCCCGAGGGCGCGCGGCCGCTGGTCGATCGGCTTCGGCCGATCGCCGAGGCGCTTCATGCAGGCACCCATCCGGCCGCGGCCGAGGCATCGACGGAGGCGGTCGAACCGCCGGCGGCCACCGATCCGATCGCGGCGTTTCGCGCTTTCGAGGCCTGGTATGAGGCTGAACGCGGCCAGCCGTTCCTGCAGGTTTTCGAGCGCTATATGCCGCCCACGCCCGTCGTCGAGTTCTAGGATGAAGGCCGACTTCGACTTGTGGCTCGCCGCGCAATTCGCCGACACCGGCCCGTTCACCGTCTTCATCGTGTTGGTGAGTATTGCCGGTGACGAGGTGGTGCCCCTGAAGTCGAGCTACGCCCATTTGATCGGCGACGACATGGCTTGGTCGCAAATGCGCCGGCTGCTCGACAGCGCCGGTACGGCATGGGACGGCGTGGCGTTTTTCGTCGGACTCGGCCACGCCGGCGGCCCACTGCCCGAGGCAGCGGCCCGCCGCAAGCTGCGCGAGGTCGAGGCCGACGTGAAGGCCGACCCGTTGACGCTGAACCGCGGCCGCTTCTTCGATCGCAAAGGCCGCCATTTGCGGATCGACGAGGTCACACGATGAGCGACGGCTCGGTCCATCGGCCGGCCCGGCGGCTGTCGGCCGCCGGCAGCGAGGTGCTCGATGAGATCGTCGCCGAGGAGGTGGCGGTGGCGCTGGTCTACAACGGCATCAGCCACGCCGTGATGATGGCGACGCCGTGCGATCTCGAGGATCTCGGCCGCGGCTTCTCTCTCACCGAGGGGATCGTCGACAAGCTGTCGGAGATCTACGACATCGACGTCGAGACGCTGGCGCGCGGCATCGAGGTGCGCCTGGAGATTGCCGCGCAACGCATGGCTCGCTTGCAGGAGCGGCGGCGGAGCCTGGCCGGCCGTACCGGCTGCGGTCTCTGCGGCGTCGACAGCATCGATGCCGCAATGCGACCGGTGACGACGGTGGCCGCGAGGGAAGCCGTGTCGCGCCGCGCCGTGGAGCGGGCGATGGCTGCCCTGCCGGCCGAGCAGCGCATCAATCGAGCGAACGGCGCCACTCATGCCGCGGGCTGGGCGACCGCCGACGGAGTCCTTGTCGCCGTGCGCGAGGATGTCGGCCGGCACAATGCGCTCGACAAGCTCGCCGGTGCGTTGGCGCGCTTAGGACCGCAAGCGCCCGGTGGCTTCGTGGTGGTGACCAGTCGCTGCTCCTACGAGATGGTGCACAAGGCTGCTGCTCTGGGTGCAGCCGCCATCGCGGCCGTATCGGCGCCCACGGCGCTTGCCATCGAGACGGCCGAACAGGCCGGCATCGCGCTGGCGGCTTTCGTGCGTGACGGCCGCCTCACCGCCTACGCGTGCGCCGAACGGATATCGCCGTGAGCGTTTCGCGCGTGTTCGGCGTGACCGGCTGGAAGAATGCCGGCAAGACGACCCTGGTCGAACGCTTGGTCGCCGAGTTCGTCCGCCGCGGCTGGCGCGTGAACACGGTCAAGCACGCTCATCACGAGGTCGACATCGATCAGCCCGGACGCGATTCCTTCCGCCACCGAGCGGCGGGCGCCACCGAGGTGGCCCTCGTCGGTGGCCGCCGCTATGCCATCATGCGCGAACAGGAAGAGCCCAGCCTGGCTGAAATCCTGACGCGGTTGGCGCCGGCAGATCTGGTGCTGATCGAAGGCTACAAGCGTGAACCGCATCGCAAGATCGAGGTGCGGGCCGGCGGCGACCCGATGGCACCCGGCGATCCGACGATCGTCGCCGTCGCTGCGGACCAGCGGCCGCCAGACAGCCAGTTGCCTTGGTTCCGGCGCGACGACATCGCCGGCATCGCCGACTTCGTCGCCCGGATGTCGTAGATGCCGTCACGGCATGCGGTGCGATCTCTTTCTATCCCGCTTTAGCGGTTGGCCGAGAACAGGCCGACACCCTTGTAGTTGGTGCCGTTCACGATGACGGCGCCGGCTTGCGTCGAGGCCGACTGGTTGTTCGACTGGAAGACACCGATGACCTCGGCGGTGCGGCCGCTGGTGGAGGACAGCGGTGTCGTACTGGTGAACAATGGCGAGCGGCCGACCTGGAACGTGTTGGGCGTGGAGCCGCCGCCATAGGTGGTGTTGTCGAAGGTGATGGTTGCGATGCCGTTGCGAGGGCCGAAGCGCCAGGTGTTCGAGTAGCTGCCGGTGGCGAAGCCCTGAGTGCCGCCGTTGTTCACCACACCGACGATCTGCCCGCTGTATGTGGCCGTCGAATTCAGCGCCGCCAGCCGGTTCAGCTCGCTTGGCAGAGCCAGCGATCCGAAGCTCGTGAAGCTGCCGAACCCTGGCGCATGCAAGGTCAGGCGATCGCGTGAGGTGGTCACCTGGACAGGCCCGGCCGGTGAGGTGACGCGGTCGAGCTGCTGCTACACGAATTGCTCTGTCTGCTGCTGCTCGCTCAACTGCTGGCTCTGCTGGACCAACTGATCGGTCTGCACGATTTGTTGACTGTTGGTGATGGCATTGGGGACCGTGTCGTTGGGATTCCGGTCGCGAGGACCGGGGCCACGGCCGAACGAGTCGCTCGACCGCAGCGTGACGACTTGCACCGGCTGGGACGAGTTCACGGCCGGCAAGCCCGACGCCTGCGCGGCCTGATCAGCGGTGCGACCGGAGCCGCCTTGAGTGGACCGACTGGTCGAGCCGCCTTCGAGCTGACGGAGTTGCCCATTGAGGGCGCCCTGCGCGACGATGGTCGGCAGCCCGGGAGCGCCGCCGAGATTGGTCAGCACCTGTGAGCCCGGCCTGGTCGCAGTCTGGGTCTGGCCGTTCGCACTCACGGTCATGCTGGTGCCGAACACGAAGGTCGACGCCGTTCGGCTGGGCTCGACATCGACCAGGGTGATGCCGCCACGAATGCCGATGGTGCTCGAGGGGGTCGTGATGGTGATGGGGCTGGCTTTGCTGATCTTGCCGCCGACCAGGCGAAGCACGCCCTTGCTGGCGTTGAGCGTGAGTTCTCCGGTCTTGGTGGCGGGATCGAAGACGAACTTGTCGATGGTGAGCCGGGCGTTGGGCCCGATCGTGAGCGAGGAGCCGTCGAGGAAGACGAGGTGCGCGCGGTCGTTGGTCTGCGTCGTGATCAACTCGTTGGCCTGCACGTCGATGCCGATCCGCAGGACACGCTCGGCCGCGGACGGTGGCTTGCC
>VGCQ01000441.1 GCA_016870055.1 Alphaproteobacteria bacterium
CCGGCTGTTTCGCATCGACGGCGCGGCAGGCAAGGTCGATGCGGTGAAGCTCGCGGCCGCGTTGGCGCAGCCGGTCTACGGCGTGCCGCATTTTGCCCAGCCGGCCGCCGTCAGCATCACCCAGGCGACCGAATGCGGCACGGTCTACGGGCCGGAGGAGATCGCGGCCATCGCCACGTCCGTGAGGCGTCACGGACTGAAGCTGCACATGGACGGGGCGCGTTTCGCCAACGCGCTGGCCTATGTCGGCTGCGCGCCGGCCGAGCTGTCGTGGAAGGCGGGCGTCGACGTGCTGAGCTTCGGCGCCACCAAGAACGGCGTGCTCGCCGCCGAAGCGGTGGTGTTTTTCAATCCCGAGCTGGCACGCGATTTCGCCTATCGCAGCAAGCGCGGCGGCCATCTGCTGTCCAAGATGCGCCTGCTGTCGGCGCAGCTCGATGCCTATCTCGCCGACGGGCTGTGGCTCGACAATGCCCGTCACGCCAACGCCATGGCGCGCCGCCTGGTCGCCGGACTGACGACGCTGTCCGGCACCGCCCTGCTCTACCCCGTCGACGCCAACGAAATCTTCGTCGTGCTGCCGGCGCGCGTGCAGGATGCGCTGCAGGAAGCCGGCGCGCGCTATCATCCCTGGCCATCGGATCGGCCGGGCGAGCGGGCCTATCGTCTGGTCACCGCCTTCGACACCGATCCCGCCGATGTCGACCGCTTCCTGTCGATCGCCGAGTCCGCGTGAGCAAACCATGACCCATCAACGCACTCTCACCGCCGCCCACTGGGGCGTCTACGAGGTCGAGTACGACCAGAGCGGCGCGCCGGTTCGGTTGCACCCGTTCGCCAAAGACCCCGACCCCTCGCCGATCGGCCTCCACATGCTGTCGGACGAGGTGACGCGGCTGCGCGTGCGCCGGCCGGCGGTGCGCAAGAGCTGGCTGGAGAAAGGACCGGGCGCTCACCCCGAGCGGCGCGGCCAGGAGCCGTTCGTCGAGCTGCCGTGGGCCGAGGCGCTCGAGCTGCTGGCGGCCGAGCTGAAGCGGGTCAAGGAGACGCATTCCAATCGCGCCATCTTCGGCGGCTCCTACGGCTGGTCGAGCGCCGGCCGCTTCCATCACGCCCAGAGCCAGGTCCATCGGTTCCTGAACGCCATCGGCGGCTACGTGCGTCACCAGGACTCCTACAGCCTGGCTGCAGCGCGCGTGCTGATGCCGCACATCGTGGCGCCGATGGATGAGCTGATGGCCATGCACACGCCGTGGGACGTGCTGGCCGACCATTGCAAGCTGTTCGTCTCGTTTGGCGGCGTGCCACACAAGAATAGCCAGATCAATGCCGGCGGCGCCACCCGCCATCACGTCAAGGACGGGCTCTACGCCATGCGCGGCAAGGGCGTGCGCTTCGTCAATGTCACGCCGACGGCCGACGACCTCGATACCGGCGGCACGGTGGAATGGCTCGCCATTCGGCCGAACACTGACACCGCGCTGATCCTGGCGCTCTGTCACGTGCTGTGGACGGAAAAGCTCTACGATCGCCGCTTCCTCGACCGCTGCACCGTCGGCTTCGACAAGTTCACCCCGTCGCTCGCCGGCAAGACGCCTCGATGGGCCGAGCAGATCACCGGCATTCCGGCGACGCGCATTGCCGCCCTGGCGCGCGAGATGGCGGCGACCCGCACGACCGTCACGATCGGCTGGTCACTGCAGCGCAGCCATCACGGCGAGCAGCCGTTCTGGGCGCTGGTGACGCTGGCCTGCATGCTGGGCCAGGTCGGGCTGCCCGGCGGAGGCTTCGGCGTGGGCTATGGGCCGGTCAACCTGATGGGCAGCGCATTTCCGAAGTACAGCGGGCCGACGCTGCCGCAGGGCAGCAACGCGGTGAGCGACTTCATCCCGGTCGCGCGCTTTACCGACATGCTGCTCAATCCCGGCGGCAGCGTCAGCTACAACGGCCGCACGCTCGTCTATCCCGACATCAAGCTGGTCTACTGGGCGGGCGGCAATCCGTTCCACCATCACCAGGATTTGAATCGACTGACGATGGCCTGGCGCAAGCCCGAGACCATCGTGTTCCACGAGCAGTTCTGGACCGCGTCCGCGCGCATGGCCGACATCGTGCTGCCCGCCACCACCAGCCAGGAGCGCGACGATATCGGCTACGGCAGCCGCGAGCCGTTCCTGATCGCCATGAAGAAGGCACGCGAGCCGGTCGGCGAGGCGCGCGACGACTACTGGATCTTCAGCCAGCTGGCACAGCGGCTGGGGCGGGCCGACATCTATACCGAAGGCCGCGACACCATGGCGTGGCTAAGACATCTCCACGAGCTGTCGCGCGCCAAGTCGGCCGAAGCGGGCGTCGCCATCCCGGCCTTCGACGAGTTCTGGCAAGCCGGCATCGCCGAAGCCCAGGGCCGCAATCGCGAGCCGGTCATGCTGGCGGACTTCCGCGCCGATCCCGAGAAGCATCGGCTCAAGACACCGTCGGGCAAGATCGAGATCTACTCCGAGACCATCGCCTCGTTCGGCTACGACGACTGCCCGGGCCACGCCGCCTGGTTCGAGCCGGTCGAGTGGCTGGGAGCCAAGGCTGCCGAGCGCTACCCGCTGCACATGCTGTCGGATCAGCCGACCGACAAGCTGCACAGTCAACTCGATCACAGCCCACACGCCCATGCCACTAAGATCAAGGGACGGCAGCCGGTGACCCTGCATCCCGTGGATGCGGCGGCGCGCGGCATTGCCGACGGCGATCTGGTGCGGGTGTTCAACGACCGCGGTGCCTGCCTTGCCGCAGCGCGCCTCTCCGATCGCATCCGCCGCGGCGTCGTGCGGCTCTCGACCGGCGCGTGGTTCGACCCCGCCGATTCGGGCTCCAACCAGCCGCTGGAGAAGCACGGCAATCCCAACGCGCTGACGCTCGACATCGGCGCCTCCAAGCTCAGCCAGGGCTGCATCGCCCAGACCTGCCTGGTCGAGATCGAGCGTCACGACGGACCGGCGCCGGCCGTGACGGCGCATCGTCTGCCGGAGTTCGCGGCGCGCCGTTAGACAGCCCGACCCTCAAGCTTCAGGGTGCGGAGGATGGCCTGGAAGCGCGGATTGCCATAGAGCGTCCGGAAGTAGGGATTTTGCGCCGTGAAGCAGAGGTAGGTGGTTCGGGCTTTCACGCAGTGCTCGAGGGCATCGAGCGTGCGTGACGGCTCGCCGACCGCCATCCATTGCTGCGCCGCCCCTTCCCAACGGTTGGTGCGTTCGAGCAGGCCGATCCACAGAACCATCGCCGCGCGCCAACCCTGGCTGCGCGCGATTTCTTCCAGATGCTCGGCGAGGCCTTGCGCGACCGCCAGACCTCGGAGCGTCACGAGGCGCTCGACCATGGCTTCATCGTGGCGGCCGAGCTGGTCGAGGATGAGCATGCGGCCGTAGTTGCCGCGCACCGACTCCGGCGCGATCGCCAGGCTTTCGCTTGTCAGCTCGAGCGCGCGGTCGGCATCACCGGCCAACCAGTAGACGATGGCGAGATGCTGCAGCGTCTCGACCTGCCGCGGATCGAGGCGCCGCGCCCGCTCCATGGTTTCGACGGCCTCTTCGTGCCGTCCCATGGCGCTCAGGAACTGGCCATAGGTGGCGAGCGCTTCGACCGAGTTGGCGCCGAGGGCGGCGGCATGCGCCAGGTCGGCCTCGGCGCCGTCCCAATCCCAGTCGTACTCCATCTTGACGCGGCCGAACGCCGCCCAGGCTTCCGCCAACCCTTCGTCGAGAGTCAGCGCGCGCTCGGCGGCCCGACGCGCCAGCGGCATCGCCTCATCGGCCGGCAACGGCCGCAGCATGGCGGTCGACGCCGTCAGCAGATA
>VGCQ01000442.1 GCA_016870055.1 Alphaproteobacteria bacterium
GCCCCGGAAACCGCGACGCCGCCATTGCCGCCTTCCGGTTCCGCTTCGCTCCACCTCCAGCCGGCAATGGCGAAGGATGGCATCATGCACTAACATTCTACTCGGACCACTTGGTGGGGGCCGATCAGCGACCGCGGCCGGCCTCACGCCGTTTGTCCGCTTCCAGGCATCGACCGTCCGCCAGAATGGCTTCACCGAATGGGGCGCCGATTCGCTCAACCTCATCGTCGCTCCCCAGATCACCAACTCGATCCGCACCGTCGTCGGCGCCCAGGCCGACGCCGCCCTCGACCTCGGGTGGCGCGAGCGCCTCGCCGTGCAGTTCCGTCTCGGCTGGGCTCATGAATATGCCGACGTCGCACGGCCATTGACCGCGGCGTTCTCCGGCGGCCCCGGGAATTTCTTCACCGTCTACGGCGCCCAGCCGCAACGTAATGCCGTCGCGTTGGGCCTCGGCCTCAATACCGAGGTCGCCGCGGCGACCTCTCTCTATCTTCGCTATGACGGTGAAATCGGCTCGGGATTCGACCAGCACGCCCTGACGTTGGGTCTGCGGATAAAGTGGTGAGCGCCGACGGCGCGGCTCGTGTCGTCCAGGTCGAAGATGGTGGGCGATGACGGGATCGAACCGCCGACCTGTCCCGTGTAAAGGGAATGCTCTACCGCTGAGCTAATCGCCCGGCGGCGCTTGTAGCACATCCTGCTTCGCGCTGCCGCGCTACGCAGGACGGGAGCCCTGCCTTTCGAAGCGCGTAACGCAACGCACGGTCAGTTGATCGCATCCTTGAGCTGCTTGCTCGCCTTGAAGCGGGGCACGTTGGCGGCCGGGATCTTGATCTTCTCGCCGGTCTGCGGATTGCGGCCTTCGGCGGCCTTGCGCTTGGAGACCTGGAAGGTACCGAAGCCGACCAGCAGCACCTTTTCCTTCTTCCTGAGCGACTTGGTGATGACCGCAAGCACGGCGTCGATTGCGCCTGCCGCATCGGTCTTGGACAGGTTGGTCGAAGCGGCGACCGCAGCGATCAGATCATGCTTGTTCACTGGCCAATCCCCCAATCATCCGGCCGCCGAGTGTAAGGGCCCGTGGAAAAGCGCGTCAACGAGGAATACCAGATTTTGTGGGTTCAACGCGGCCAAAGCCGCATAAGTAGAGACCGAATGCAACGAAGCCCCGGATCGCTCCGGGGCTTCGGATATCGTTCGTGGCCGGCCGATCAGTGGGCGCGGACCTCGGCCCCCTCGGCCGGCTTGGCGGCGACCGCGTCGAGATCGTTGGGCCATTCGATGGCGACCAGCGGCTTGGCCAGCGCGCGGGCCAGCACCTCGTCGACGGTCGAGACCGGCACGATCTCCAGCCCCTTCTTCACATTGTCGGGGATCTCCGGCAGATCGCGCTCGTTCTCCTTGGGAATGAGCACGGTCTTGAGCCCGCCGCGCAGCGCCGCCAGCAGCTTCTCCTTCAAGCCGCCGATCGGCAGGACACGGCCGCGCAGGCTGATCTCGCCGGTCATGGCGACGTCCTTGCGCACGGCAACGCCGGTCAAAGCCGAGACGATGGACGTGATCATCGCGACACCGGCCGACGGACCGTCCTTGGGCGTGGCGCCTTCCGGCACGTGGACGTGGATGTCGCGCTTCTCGAACATCACCGGCTTGATGCCGAAGGAATTGGCGCGCGAGCGGACATAAGCGTTGGCCGCCTGCACCGACTCCTGCATCACGTCGCCAAGCTTGCCGGTGACGCTCATGCGGCCACGGCCCGGCACCAGCACCGCCTCGACCTGCAACAGCTCGCCACCGACCTCGGTCCAGGCAAGGCCCGTCGTGATGCCGATCAGATCCTCGAGCTCGGCCTCGCCGAAGCGGAAGCGCCGCACGCCGGCGTACTTGTCGAGGTTCTTGGCCCGGATCTTCACCTTGGAAGCCCCCTTCATGAGGATTTCCTTGGTCGCCTTGCGGGCGAGATTGGCGATCTCGCGCTCGAGATTGCGCACGCCCGCCTCGCGCGTGTAGTAGCGCACCAGATCGCGCACGGCATCGTCGTGGATGTCGATCTCGCCGTCCTTCAGGCCATTGGCCTCGAACTGCTTGGGGATCAGGTGCTTGCGAGCGATCGCCACCTTCTCGTCCTCAGTGTAGCCGGCCAGTCGGATGATCTCCATGCGATCCATCAGCGGCTGCGCCATGCGCAGCGAGTTCGCCGTGGTGATGAACATCACGTTCGACAGGTCATAGTCGACCTCGAGGTAATGGTCGTTGAAGGTGCCGTTCTGCTCGGGATCGAGCACCTCGAGCAGGGCCGACGACGGGTCGCCGCGGAAGTCGGCGCCGAGCTTGTCGATCTCGTCGAGCAGGAACAGCGGGTTCGACGACTTGGCCTTCTTCATGCTCTGCAGGACCTTGCCCGGCAGCGAGCCGATATAGGTCCGGCGATGGCCGCGGATCTCGGCCTCGTCGCGTACGCCGCCCAGCGACATGCGTACGAAATTGCGGCCCGTCGCCTTGGCGATCGACTTGCCGAGCGAGGTCTTGCCGACGCCCGGCGGGCCGACCAGGCAGAGGATCGGGCCTTTCATCTTGTCGACGCGCTGCTGGACCGCGAGGTACTCGAGGATGCGCTCCTTGACCTTCTCCAGGCCATGGTGGTCGGCGTTGAGGACGTCCTCGGCGTATTTCAGATCCTTGATGATCTTGGTCGGCTTGCGCCACGGGATCGACAGTAGCCATTCCAGGTAGTTGCGCACCACCGTGGCCTCGGCCGACATCGGGCTCATGGTCCTGAGCTTCTTCAGCTCGGCATTGGCCTTCTCGCGGGCTTCCTTCGACAACCGCGTCTTCTTGATGCGCTTCTCCATCTCGGAGATCTCGTCGCGACCGTCCTCGGTCTCGCCAAGCTCCTTCTGGATCGCCTTCATCTGCTCGTTGAGATAGTACTCGCGCTGCGTCTTCTCCATCTGGCGCTTGACGCGGTTGCGGATCTTCTTCTCGACCTGCAGGACGCCGATCTCGCCTTCCATCAGGCCAAGGATGCGCTCCAGCCGCTTGCTCACCGAGTCGAGCTCGAGCAGTTGCTGCTTGTCGGCGACCTTCAGTGCGAGATGGGCGGAGATGGTATCGGCGAGCTTGGCCGGCTCCTCGATCTTGTTGATCGAGACGACGACCTCGGGCGGCACCTTCTTGTTCAGCTTGACGTAGTTCTCGAACTCCGAGACCACCGTGCGGGCCGCGGCCTGCAGCTCGGCCTGGTCGGCCGGTGCGTCCTCGACGTCGACCGCGCTCGCCTCGAAAAAGTCGGTGCGGCCGGTATAGCCGACGATCTTCACGCGACGGCCGCCCTCGACCAACACTTTGACCGTGTCATCGGGCAGCTTCAGGAGCTGCAGCACGGTGCCGAGCGTGCCTATGGAATAGATGTCGTTGGGACCGGGATCGTCCTGGCCGGCATTCTTTTGCGCAACCAGCAGGATCTGCTTGTCGTCCTTCATGACCTCTTCGAGGGCCTTCACGCTCTTCTCACGGCCGACGAAGAGCGGCACGATCATGCCCGGGAACACGACAATGTCGCGCAGCGGAAGGACGGGGTAGATGGTACCTTGGGCAGTGGGGGCGTTCATGATGCCTCGCTACAGACGCTGTTAGCGCTACCCGTACCCCGACCGCAATCCCCGATTGGGCGACCTGCGGCCATTGGGCACGCGCACTCGTTAGTAGAGATTGGCCTGAACAGAGGGTTGTTCAAGACCCAGGCAGGACGGCCGGCGGCGGCTGCCACTGCCGGCCAAGCAAAACTCAGGCCGGCGCGGCCGCGATCCCCTCCTTACGCTCCCCATGCACATAAA
>VGCQ01000443.1 GCA_016870055.1 Alphaproteobacteria bacterium
GGCAATGGCTGCGAGGTGACCGGTGGCGGCCCGAAGAAGCGCTCCCGGTCGATGCGGCCGCCGGCGATCGCGACCCGTGCCACCGCGCGTTCGATCGGATCGGCCTCGTCCGGCTCGCTCGTCTCGGTCAGGGTTTCGAGGATGGCGCCGCGCATATTGGCTTCGCGCAGCCCGTCGCGCAGGTAGCTGGCCAGGATCGGCTTGGGCCCGATCTCGACGAACACCCGCAGCCCGCCTTTCAGCAGTTGGCTGACGCCGGCCTCGAACTGCACCGGCTCGCGCGCATTGCGCCACCAATGCTCGGGCCCGAGATTGGCGTCGTCGGCGGCCGCGCCGGTGACCGTCGACACGAAACGCCGATGCGCCGCGCGCGAGCGCAGCCCGTCGAGCTCGTGCAGCAGCGGCCCGCGCACCGGATCGACCAGTGCGCTGTGGAACGGATAGTCGAGATCGAGGCGCCGCGCGCCGATGCGCCGCTCCGACGCCGCGCTCACCACTTGATCGATCTGCTCGACCGGCCCCGACACCGTGACGCTGCGCCAGCTGTTGATCGCCGCGACGTCGACGGTGGTCACCCCGGCCGATTTCAGGAACCGCCGCGCCTCGCGCTCGCCCAGCATCAACGCCGCCATGGCGCCGCTGCCGCGCACCGTTTCCTGGTGACGGCTGCGCGCGATGACGACGTCGATCGCCTGTTCGAGGCTGAGGGCGCCGGCGCACCACGCCGCCGCGATCTCGCCGACGCTGTGGCCCATCGCCGCCTGCGGCGCGAGGCCGAGGGCCTCCAGGCTGCGCACGGTGGCGACCTGCAGCGCCAGCAACAGGGGCTGCGCGTGCGTGGCGCGGCGGAGCCTGGGCGCCAGATCCTCGGCGAACATCAGGTCGATCAGCGAGCTCTTCTGTCGCTTGAGGAATTGCTGGTCGACTTCTTTCAGGGCGTCACGGAAGGTGGCGTTGCTATGCCATGCCGCGCGGCCCATGCCGGCCCACTGCGCGCCGTTGCCCGAGAAGACGAACGCCACCGGCAGGTCGTTGCCCAGGGCCTGGCCGGTCAAGACGGCCGGCGAGGCTTCGCCGTCGGCATAGCGCTCGAGCTGATGGTGCAGCTCGCCGACCGAGCGGCCGCGCACGATGGCGCGGTGCGGCAGCGGGTCGCGCAAATGTGCCGCCGCCGCCACGAAGTCGCCGGCCAGCCGCTTGTCTTGCGGCCAGGCCGTGAGATGGCGCCTGGCCACTGTCGGCAGCACCTCGGCGGCATGCGCCGAAAGCAGCAGAGGCGGCGGGCTGGTCTCGCGGTTCTGATGGGCGACGGCGATCGTGGTGTCCTCGCCGCGCAGCACGACATGGGCGTTGGTGCCGCCGAAGCCGAACGAGTTGACGCCGGCCAGCGCCGGGCCGCGGCGCTGCGGCAGTGCCCAGTTGTGGTTGACGACGCGCAGGTTCAGCTCGTCGAATGCGATGTCGGGGTTGGGCGAGGCCTGGTGCAGGGTCGCCGGCACGAGACCGCGATTCAGCGCCAGGATCGTCTTCAGCACGCCGGCCAGGCCCGACGCCGGCTCGAGGTGGCCGATGTTGGACTTCACCGAGCCGATCGGCAGCGGCTGCGAGCGCCGCTGCGCCAGCCCCTTGCCCAGCGCATCGGCCTCCATCGGGTCGCCCACCTTGGTGCCGGTGCCGTGCGCCTCGACGAAGGCGAGGTCGCTCGGGTCGATGGCGAAGTCGGAATAGACCTGCTCGAGCAGCCGGCGCTGCGATTCGGCCGACGGCAGCGACAGGCCGGTCGTGCGCCCGTCCTGGCCGACGCCGGAGCCGACGATGGTGGCGTGGATGCGGTTGCGCGCCTTGCGCGCTGCCGTCATCGAGCGCAGCACCAGCACGATCGCGCCCTCGGCGCGCACATAGCCGTCGGCCGCCGCGTCGAACGGCCGGCAGCGGCCGGTCGGCGACAGCATCGAGGCGCGCGAGAAGCCGACGAAGGAGAACGGCGACAGCAGCAGATTGACGCCGCCCACGATCGCAGTGTCGACCGTGCCGGCGCGGATGGCGTCGGCCGCCAGGCTGAGCGCGACCAGCGACGACGAGCAGGCGGTGTCGACGGTGAAGCTCGGCCCGTGCAGGTCGAGATGGTAGGACAACCGGTTGGACACGATGCTGAGCGTGTTGCCCGTCATCATGTGCACGTCGGCCGCCGCCGGATCGGCGAAGAACCGCGCGCCGTAGTCGACCGAGGAGGCGCCGATATAGACGCCGGTGTCGCTGCCGGCGAGCGAGGAGGCGCGGATGCCGGCATGGGCCAGCGCATCCTGCGTCACCTCGAGCAGATGGCGCTGCTGGGGATCGACCTGCTCGGCCTCGCGCGGGCTCATGCCGAACGCACCGGCGTCGAAGCCCCACACGTCGTCGATCAGGCCGGCGGCAAAAGTGTAGCTGCGGCCGCGCTGGTCGGGCGAGGGGTGGTAGAAGGCCTCCGTCGGGAAGCGATCGGGGGTGATCCAACCCACGGCTGAAATGTTGTCGCGCAGCAGCGACCAGAACTTGTCGGCCGTCCCGCCGCCGGGCAGGCGACCGGCATAGCCGACGATGGCAACTTCGTCTCCCACCGGCACGATTGCTATACCCCCACTCCCAACGCCCGCGTCCTGATCAGCCCAAAGGCCCCACCGTGCCCAGGCCTATTGCCAGAGTAGCGAGGTCGGCCCAAGTTCGCTAGGTGGCCTTGTAGCTCAACTGACGGCTGTGGTGAAGGTTTTGCGGGCGACGGGCGGAGGCATATTTTCATGGTCTATCCCAAGGCAATCGTTCGCGAATTTCATGTTGTCGCTTTATGAATGCAAAATTAAGGCATTTTCCATTTTCGACTCGGGAAACATTCACTGAAACCGCAAGATAATCAACGCGAGTCCGGGCGAGCGCTGGGGCCTGCCGATAGCTCGACCGAACGGCTCCAGGGCCCTCCGCCTGGCCGGATCGTCGTGCTGCACTTCGACAGCCTGGTCTGCCTTCCCGCCCTCGATGCGCTGTTCGAGGCATTGGGCGGCCGCATCGGGCTCGTGGTCTCGTCCGATCGCTTTGCCAGCATGGCGGGCTTCCTGCGCCAGCTCCGGCGCAATCTCCGCCATTCCGGGCTGCGCCTGACCGTGGCCCTCGGCTTCGACATCGTGGCGCTGCGCATTGCCGGCTTTTTCGCTCCCGCCATGCGCGCCTTGGCTTGGCCGTGGCGCCGCTTGGCCGGCGGCGATCACGTCTATTGGCGCCGCCTGCCCGAGCTGGCGGCCGGCGTGCAGGCCCCGTGCGTCACGATCCATGACATCAATGCGCGCGCGGCGCTCGACTTGATCCGCCGATTCGCGCCCGACCTCGTCATCTCGTTTCATTTCGACCAGATCCTGCAGCCCGCCTTCCTGGAGGCGGCGGCCTGCCCGGTGGTCAACGTGCATCCTGCGCTCCTGCCGGCGCATCGCGGTCCGTGCCCGTCGTTCTGGGCCCTGGCGGCTGGTGATTCGCGCGTCGGCGTCACTGTGCATCGCATCGTCGACGCCACGATCGATGCCGGGCCGGTCCTGGTGCGCCGGCAGCGTGCCCTGCCGGCGGGCGTCTGCATGGGCGAGTTGGACGAGCGGCTGTTTGCCGACGGCGCGGCGGCGCTTGCCGCGCTCCTGTCGTCGCGCCCGACCGCCGAGGTCGACCCTGCGGGCAGCCCCGCCGCCTACGAATCCTTTCCCGATGGCCGCACGGTGCGGGCCGCGCGCCGGCGCGGCGTCGGGCTGTGGCGTCTCGCACAGGCCGTGCGGCTGATCGCCGGGCTGTTCGGCTGGTATCGCCCGGCGCCGCCGGCG
>VGCQ01000444.1 GCA_016870055.1 Alphaproteobacteria bacterium
CTCAGCAGTTGATCCCAACCGCCATCCAACTGTGATGCAGAAAGCATCTCGCCTATGAATCACAGACTGATTCCCAACGTCAACCTAAAGTTAGCGCCTATGAGGGCAACCCTCCCGTGAGCGGTCCCTTGTATCCGATTCTGTAACGCGTTACGATTCATCCCCAGCGCGAAGAAACCTGGACGATCGATATGCCTGCTCCAGCGGAACGAATGAGGATGATGCGCGAGCGACGGCGGCGGCGTGGTCTGCGCGAGCTGCGTCTCGTGGTGCCGGACGCGCGCTTGCGTTCGGTTCGAAAGCGCGTGGCAGCTCAGGTCGCCAACCTCGATCGGCGTCTCGAAAACGACGCCCTGGATTGGATCGAAGCCGTGTCCGAGTTCGACGCCCCCGATCGCCGGCGATGAAGCGCGGCGACGTGGTCGTCGTGGCGGCAGCAGGCGACTACGGAAAACCAAGGCTAGCCGTGGTGGTGCAGACCGACGCACTTCCCGAGACTCACGAATCGGTCATCATTTGCCAGATGACCACTGATATCTTCGAAGCGCCGGACTTCCGCGTGACGATCGAACCCGATGCGAAAAACGGCTTGCGGTCGCGGTCCCAGATCATGGCCGACAAGCCCGTCACGGTCCGACGCTCGCGAATCGGGCAATCGATAGGACGCCTCGATGGCCACGATATCGGGCGTCTGAACGTCGCGCTGGCCTTTGCCATGGGGCTTGCCGGCTGATCTTGACATGCTCAGCGCGGCCACTGCCTGAGCGCCACCAGGCCGCCGTCGATCGGCAGCAGGATACCGGTGACCCAGCGCGATTCGTCGGAGGCGAGGTAGACCGCGCCATGGGCGATGTCCCACGCCGTCCCCTCGGTCTGCATCGGCACCATTTGACGCCGCCGTTCGCGCGCCTCGGCGCCCATATGCGCCACCATGGGCGTGTGCACCGAACCGACGATGATGCAGTTGGCGCGGATGTTCTGGGTGGCGTAGTCGGCCGCCACCGACTGGGTGAAGCCGTGCAGGCCAGCCTTGGCGGTCGAGTAGGCGACCGCGCCCGGGCTGCCCATCAGGCCGACCGCGCCGGCGATCGACGACACCATGATGATCGAGCCGCCGCCGCCTGCCTTCATCTTGGGAATGCAGTATTTGGTGCAGAGCATGGTGGTGGTGAGGTTGGCCGTCAGCACCTTCGCCCAGTCGGCTTCGCTCACCGTCTCGGGCGTGCCCGGCGCGCCGATGCCGACATTGTTGTGCAGGATGTCGAGCCGGCCGTAGGTCTTGACCGTGAAGTCGGCCATCGCCTCGGCGGCGTCGGCCCGGGCGACGTCGCCCGCGAACACCACTGCCTCACCGCCCTCCTGCTCGATCTGCTTGGCGAGCTTGTCGGCGCGCTCGGCGCTGCGGTTGACCAGCACCACCTTGGCGCCTTCGCGCGCGAACAGGATGGCCGTCGCCATGCCGTTGCCCACGCCCTCGCCGCGCGGCGCGGCACCCGTCACCACCGCCACCTTGCCCGCCAACCGTCCGGCCATTTCTCTCCCCCTCGCCCGATGCTATCTCAAGCGCCGACCATAGCGCCCAGACTTGCTTCGTGACCAGCAGCGACGCCCTCTCCTTCCGCGACAAGCTCGCCGCCGTCGGCACGACGCGGATCGCGGCCGCGCTCGCCAAGCGTGGCCTGCGGCGCCAGATCGTGCCGGCTCTGCGGCCGGTGTCGCCCTTCCAGGAAACATTGGTCGGCGTCGTCGCCAAGACGATCGACGCCTGCGCCCCCGGTAGCGTCCTGGTGATGGAGGGCGGCACGACCTCGGCGCCGGTGGCGCTGTTGGTGCGCCGTCGCGCGGCCGGGCTGGTGAGCGACGGGCCGTTGCGCAACGCCGCCGAGGTCGCGCGCGCCGGCCTGCCGGCCTATCACCGGCCGTCCGGCACGACCTCCAAGCCACTGGCGATCGAGGCGGGCGACGTGATCGTCGGCGACCGCGCCGGCGTCATCGTCCTTCCGGCGGCGCTCGCCGATCAAGTCGCCGAGGAAGCCGTCGAGGCGATGGCCTACGAGGAGTTCGTCGCCGAGCAGGTGAGCGCGGGCGGCGGCGTCTACGGCCTGCACATCCCGAGCGGCGAGCACGCCCGCCGCGCCTTCGCGGCGTGGCGGCGCATCAAAGGTCGATGATCAAAGACGGCTGAGATCGGCCACCAGAGCGGCGATGGTGCGGGTGCCGATGCCGACGACGACGATGTCGGTGTCGATCCGCATGTACTGGTAGCCAGCGCGTGACGGCGAGAGCTTGGCGATCAGGCCGGGCGGCGGCGCTTCCATCTTCACGCCGTCGGGCAGCGGCTGGTCGATCCGCCAGGCCTTGGTCGACAAGGGCGGAGGCGCCGCACACGCCTTGTCGCGACGCACCAGCGGCGCCGGGCAGCGGCCGGCCGCGATCTCGTCGCGGTAGTAGGCAAGGGCGGCGTCACGGTCGCGCGGCGACACCACAATGTTGAGCGTGGGCAACGGGCTTTCCTTGGCCGGCGCGGCCGCACCAGGCGCCGCCGGACGGGCGGGCGGCGTCTGCGCGAGGGCCGGCACCGCCGAGATCGCCAGCAGTGCGATCGACAGCGCGCGCACGGGTCAGGCCTTCCAGTAGTCCGAGAGCTTGGTCGCGAGCCACCTGGTGAGCGCGGCGTTCACCGCCACCGGCTGCTCTTGCGCCATCCAATGGCCGGAGTCGACGACGGCCTCGGTGAGATCGGCGCAATCGCGGCGCATCGGCTCGGCGAGCCGCGAGGTCATGGTCTCGCAGGTCGTGTCGTAGGCGCCGTGCAGGAACAGCACCGGCATGGCGAGCTTGCCGCCGTTAGGCGCGCGCTTGGCATAGGCGCCGTTGGCCTGGTGGTTCATGTACCAGGAGTCGGGACCGAAGAAGCCGTTGTGCGTCAGCGCCGCGGTGTAGGCTTCGAGATCCTGCTCGGTCAGCACGTAGGGATCGCGCGGCACGTCGGGGCAGGCGCCGCCGCCGAACCAGCCGCCGGCCATGCGCACCATGGCGGTCGGCGCGGGCTTGCCGACGCGGCTGGGATCGCCCTTGCGGAACATCGCCTTCACGACGTTGCGGATGTTGGCCTCGAAGCCCTTGCACGCCTTGTCGAAGCTCTCCTGGTAGAAGAACTGGTAGTCCCACTGCCCGGCCGGAAACTTGGCCTCGGGATAGACCGTGCGGTCGACCAGCGGCAGCATCGCGTCGAGCGTGAAGCCCGCCGACAGATAGGGCACGCAAAGGCTCGCCACACCGACCGTCTTGTCGGCGTGATGCGCTGCGATGTTCCACACCACCGGGCTGCCCCAGTCGTGGCCGATCCATACCGCCTTGTCGCGGCCGAGCGCGGCCAGGAGCTCGAGCATGTCGCGCACGATCGCCTCCTGCGCGAAATCCTCGTGGCGCGCGTAGGTGCTGGAGCGGCCGTAGCCGCGCATGTCGGGCGCCACGCAACGGAAGCCGAGGGCGGCGAGCGCCGGCAATTGATGGCGCCAGGAGCGCGAAAGCTCGGGCCAGCCGTGGCAGAAGATCAGCAACGGGCCCTTCTCGGGGCCGCAGGCGAGATAGCCCGTGGTGTGGCGGGCGGTCTTAAGCGTGTGCTCGGTCACATCGAAGGTCATGCCAAACTCCAATAATCCGCTAGCTTCGCGGCCAGCCATCGGACGAGCGCCGCGTTGACCGCAATCGGCTGTTTCTGCGCCATCCAATGGCCGGACTTGACCACGACCTCGGTAAGGTCGGCACAGTCGCGCCGCATCGGCTCGGCGAACCGCGAGGTCACCGTCTCGCAGGTCGTATCGTAG
>VGCQ01000445.1 GCA_016870055.1 Alphaproteobacteria bacterium
GGCGTAGTTCTTGGGCGTGAGCGACAGGCCGGTGATGTGGGCGTGGGCATCGATCAACCCGGGCATCAGGGTGCGGCCGCCGACGTCGATCACCGTCGCATCGCGCGCCGCGATCGATGCGGGCGACACGCGAGCGATGTGACCATCCTCGACCAGGACGCTGCCGCGCTGCAGGTCGGCTTGGCCCTCGCGCAGGAGGTTGGCGTTGGTGAAAAGCGTCTGCGTCATGCGGTCAGGCGTCCTTCCCTCGAGAGGCAGTAAGAGTAGAGTGGAATCCCACCGGATTGAACCGCACGCGGTTCAATCCGGTCGAATTCGCGCGCCTGGGAGATGCTTGTTGCACCGGACTGTGTTCTAGGCGCTGCGAGGCGGCGACAGAAGCGGCTATTGTCGGGCAATGAACCTCGACCCGTCTTCGGCCCTGGTGCTATTTTCCGGCGGCCAGGACTCGACCACCTGTCTTGCCTGGGCCTTGTCGCGCTATCGGCGCGTCGAGACCATCGGCTTCGCTTACGGCCAGCGGCACGCCGTCGAGATGGAGGTGCGTGAACCGGTGCGGCGTGGGCTTGGGGCGCTGTCGGCCGATTGGGCGGCGCGGCTGGGGCCCGACCGTGTCGTGCCGCTCGACGTGTTGGGCGAGGTGAGCGTAAGCGCGCTCACCGCCGACCTGCCGCTCGGCACGCGCCCCGACGGCCTGCCCAGCACCTTCGTGCCCGGCCGCAACCTGGTGTTCCTCACCTTTGCAGCGATCGTCGCCAACCAGCGCCGCCTCAAGCACGTCGTGGCCGGCGTCTGCGAGACCGACTTCTCGGGCTATCCCGACTGTCGCGACGACACGGTGAAGGCCCTGCAAGTCGCTCTCAATCTCGGCCTGGAGGCACGGCTGGCGCTGCAGACGCCGCTGATGTGGATCGACAAGGCGGAAACCTGGGCGCTGGCCCGCACCTTGGGCGGCGACGGCCTGGTCGATCTCATCGTCGAGCGCACTCACACTTGTTACCTGGGCGACCGTTCCCGCCGCCACGACTGGGGCGTCGGCTGCGGCGCTTGCGATGCCTGTCGCTTGCGCGCCGCCGGCTGGCAGCGCTACCGCGCTGGCACTTGAAACTTCGCTGCGACTGACCAAATCGGCGGCGATTGCCGTCTTGGCGGCCGGCCTCTCCGGGGCTATAGGCAGCCCGCCGGTCGATAGCGATGGACAGGGATCAATGAACGGGGACGCCCGCGCCGCCGAGGCGCATCAATTCCAGGCCGAGGTCGCGGAGCTTCTGAACCTGATGGTTCATTCGGTCTACTCCGAGACCGACGTTTTCCTGCGTGAGCTGATCTCCAATGCCTCCGACGCCCTCGACAAGGTGCGCTACGAGGCGATCGCCCGGCCCGAGCCGCTGGCCGGCGACGACAGGCTCGCGATTCGCCTGAAGCCCGATGCTGCGGCCAAGACGCTGACCATCGCCGACAACGGCATCGGCATGGACCGCCAGGAATTGATCGACAACCTCGGCACCGTGGCGCGTTCGGGCACCAAGGCTTTCCTCAAGGGGCTGAAGGACGCCAAGGAGGGATTGGGGCTGATCGGCCAGTTCGGCGTCGGCTTCTACTCCGCCTTCATGGTCGCCGACCGCATCGAGGTCACCAGCCGGCGCGCCGGCGGCGCCGAGACCTGGGTCTGGACCTCGGCGGGTGGTGCGGGCTTCGACGTGGCGCCGGCGAGCGAAGAGCAGGCCAGGCGCGTGCCGCGCGGCACCGAGATCGTGCTGCATCTCAGGACCGAGGCCGAGCGCTACCTGCAGGCCTTCGAGCTGGAGCGCGTGATCCGCACCTACTCCGACCACATCCTGTTTCCCATCGAGCTTGTGGGCGACAAGGACGAGGCCCGCCAGGTCAATGCCGCCAGCGCGCTGTGGCAGCGCGCCAAGTCGGAGCTGAAGCCCGACGACTACACCCAGGCCTATCGCACGCTCGCCATGGCGTTCGACGAACCGGCATTGACGCTGCACTACAAGGTTGAGGGCCGGCAGGCTTATGCCGTGCTGCTGTTCGTGCCGACCACGCCGCCTTTCGATCTCGCCGATCCGGCGCGCAAGGGGCGGGTGAAGCTCTATGTGCGGCGTGTCTACATCACCGACGATGCCGACCTGTTGCCGGCCTATCTGCGCTTCGTGCGCGGCGTGGTCGACAGCGAGGACCTGCCGCTCAACCTGTCGCGCGAGATGCTGCAGAACAACCCGCAGGTGATTCAAATCCGCAACGGCCTCGCCAGCCGCGTCATCGGCGAGCTGGAAAGCTGCGCCGCCAAGGAGCCCGAGACCTGGGGCAAGATCTGGGCGGCCTTCGGAGGAGTCCTCAAGGAGGGTCTGTACGAGGATCACGAGCGGCGCGGCCAGCTTCTGGCGCTGGCGCGCTTTGCCACGACCGCGGGCGAGACGCCGCGCTCGCTCAGGGACTATGTCGCGAGCTTCAAGCCCAACCAGACCGAGATCTACTATCTGGTCGGCGAGGGTGCCGAGCGACTCAAGGCCAACCCCAAGCTCGAGGCGGCCCGCGCGCGCGGCATCGAGGTGCTGCTGCTGACCGATCCGATCGATGCCTTCTGGACCATGATGCCGACGGAGTTCGACGGCAAGAAGCTGCGTTCGTTGAGCCAGGGCGACGTCGATTTCGGCGAGCTGCCGTTGCTCGACGAGGCCAAGGCCGGTGATCAGGCGGCCGCCGCCGACGAAGGCGCCATCCTCACCGCGGTCAAGGAAGCGCTGGGCGACAAGGTTGCCGAGGTGCGCGCCTCGCAACGCCTCACCGAGAGCGCCGCCTGCCTGGTCGCCGGCGACAATGGCCGCGATCGCGAGCTGGAACGCCTGCTCGCCCGCGCCAACCGCGGCAGCGGCGCCAAGCCCATCCTCGAGCTCAACATGCGGCACGATCTCGTGAAGGCGGTGGGCAGTGCGTGCGGCGCCGGCAAGGACGGCGAGGTCGCCGATCTCGCCGCCCTGCTGCTCGATCAGGCGCACATTCTCGACGGCGAGGTGCCGCCCGATCCTGCCGCCTTCGCCAAGCGGCTGAACGCTTTCGTCGTACGCGGCTTGACGCTCTGACCGCAGCGCCGCTCGGCGCGCCTTGCGTGCCGCTCGACGCGCCCATAGCATGGTCGTGTTCAGAGTTGAGTGGTGGTGATTGGCATGGCCATGCTTCCCAACTCGACCTTCCTCGACGCGTTCGGCGGCGGTCTCTACACCACGCAGCAATATCAGCAGCTCGTCGCGGGCAGTCAGCAGCCGCTCCAGGAGCTGTTCCAGTACGGCAGCCAGACCGCCACGGTCGGCTAGGCGCCTGCCGACGCCACGGTGACGGTCGGCTTGGTTCTCGATCGGGCGAACGATCCCACGTCGCTCATCTCGGGCAACTGGGCGGAGCGGCAGTCGGGCCTGGCGGCATTCGGCTCGCAGGCTGCGGTGTGGGCTCAGTACGGGGCCGATCCGGCGCTCTACAACACCACCGTGACCCAGGTCGCCGGCGTGGTGGGGAATGGCGCGCTCGCCGCACCGACGGCGCTGGGCTACGTCTCGTCGGCCGCCGATCGCACGATCTGGGTGACGCTCGACCGGACCCAATTCGCCGACCTGTTCGGCACGTCGCTGCTCGAGGTATCCGGCGGCAGCGGCAAGACGCTGGCCTGGACCGGCAATCTCTCGCTCAACAGCGCGATCGGCGCCAACGCGATCGCCGGCCTGTGGTTCGAGAGGATGGTCACCGTCCCCAGCCCGAACGTGCTCGTCTCGACGCCGGTCGCGCTGACGCCGGGGCCGCTCGGGATCGCCAATGCCAGCG
>VGCQ01000446.1 GCA_016870055.1 Alphaproteobacteria bacterium
GCGCGGATGTCGGAAGTTCGGAAGTCGTGGCTGCGGGTCGGTTCGCCTTGATTCTGTCCTGGGAAAAAGTGGGCTCCGTCCCGAGGGACGGAGCCCGAGTTGGACCCGGACTGGGTATGGGGTGGGGGGCTGTCGGTCAGGTGATCGTGGCCTGCGTCGCGTGGTTAGAACGGGTAGAGGATGTCGAGGATCTGACTGCCCCAGCGCGGCTGCAGCATGTCGTTGATCTGACCACGGCCGCCGTACGCGAAACGTGCCTCGGCGATGCGGTCGTAGTTGATCTGGTTCAGCCGGTCGATGTCGGTCGGCCGGATGACGCCTGCGACCTGGACGACGCGGTTCTCGTAGTTGAGGCGCATCTCGGTGCTGCCCTGGATCACCAGATTGCCGTTCGGCAGAACCTGGGTGACGGTCGCCGCCACACGGCTGGTCATGGTGTCGGTGCGCGTGGTGGTGCCTGTGCCCGCCTGGTTCGTCGAGCCGCTGAGGCTGAGCAGGGTGGCCGGCGTGATCGTGCCCTGGGGCCCAGGCAGCCGGTTCCAGAGGGTGTTTTCAAACCCTAGAAGGGCAGTTGTGCCGTCCGATTCCGACGTGGTGCGGGTCCGGCTGTTGGTGCCGGCCAGCGACCCGCCTTCGCCGCTGAACGTCATCACGACGGTCAGGATATCGCCCACTTGGCTGGCGCGCTGGTCCTTGAGGAAGGCACGTGAACCCGGCCGCCAGAGCGAATTGGCCTGGCGCTCGGCAGTGTTCGGCGCCGGCATCGGCATGGAGACCTGAGCCTGACGTTCGGCAGGGTTCTGAACAGGATTGACGGTCGGCCTCGATCCGATATTCATCATGCGGTCGAGGGTGCTGCCGCAGGCGCTCAGGCTTGTTGCGGCCACGAGCAGCGCGACGAGACGCAGGGACCGGCAGGTTGTCGAACGAGGCATGGTCGTTGTCTTTCGTTGTCGGGCTATCAGTTGGCCGCCAAGCGGGGGCCGAGGTTCACCGCAACCGAATCAGGCCCGGTGATGGTCGCCTCGATGGTCTTGTTGCTCTGCAGGTTGCGCACGCGGATGACGTCGCCACGCGAGCCGTCCTCCTCGGCTTTTCCCTGTGCGGTCAGGGTCATCGGCCCATGTGCCAGGCGGATGACCACCTGCGCGTTGCGCGTCACCATGACAGGGGCGCGGGTTTCGTTCTCGCGGACCGGCTCGCCGCTGCGCAGCCTAGAACGGGGGGTGGTGCCCAGCAGACGCGCCGGGTCGGTGATTGCATCGCGGGCAATCTGGTCCTCGCGGCGATGGGTGATCTCGATGTCGTCCTTGCGGATGACCTCGCCCGGCGAAACAGCGCGCCGCAGAACCGGGACCGGCGTGGTCGAGAAGGTCCGGCCGGCGAGCATGATGCGTTGGGGATTGGAGCCGCCGCCGACCAGTATGAGCGCGCTGAAGCGGCCGCTGGCCGTGTCATAGCTGACGTTGCGCACGTCCAGCTCAGTCGACATGTGCAGCGGGACATGGATCTCGAAGTTACGATTCGTCAGCTCGACATGGGCGTTCTTGGGCATGCCTTCGGCGGTGAGGTCGTCGCGCAGGCGCTGGACGATCTCCCGGGCGCCGATGGTCTTGCCGGCGCGCTCGACCACGACGCGGTCGAAGCGGCTAGTGGGACGCCAGTCGACGCGATAGAGGCGTGCCGCTTCGGCAAGGAAATTGATGTCGAGAGTCAGGCGCTTGCCGGGGGCGGGCGCGTTGACCACCGTACGGTCGGCGTGGAAGCCGGCGTCGTCGAAGATGTCGCCGAGCTTCACCACGTCGCTTTCGACGATCACGCTGCTGCGCAGCGTGGCGGCGTCGGCCGTAGCGATCGCCAGGGCGGATGTGGCAAGGATCGCGAAAAGCTTCATGGCTCACCAGCCTCAGCGCATCTGGTTCAGGGTGCCGAGCATCTCGTCGGACGCCGCGATTACCTTGGAGTTCATTTCGTAGGCGCGCTGTGCCGTGATCAGGTTGGTTACCTCCTGCACGGTGTTGACGTTCGACGTCTCAAGGAAGCCCTGCAGCGTAGTACCGAAACCCTGGCGGCCGGCGTTGCCGGTCGTCGCGTCGCCGGACGCCGCTGTTCGCAGGAAGTTATTGTCACCGATCGCCTGGAGACCGGCGTCGTTGACGAACGATGCAAGCTCGAACTGGCCGACCTGGGTGATGTCGGACTGGCCCGCGCGCTTGACCAGGATCTGGCCGTTCTGGTTGATCGTGACGTCGATGGCGTCCCGCGGGATGGTGCCCGCTCCCTTGACGGTGAAGCCGTCGGCGGTAACCAGCTTGCCGTCGCCGGCGAGCTGGAAGGAGCCCGCCCGGGTATAGGCAGTCTCGCCGGTGGGCAGATCGATCTGGAAGAACCCCTTGCCCTGCAAGGCAACGTCCAGCGTGTTGCCAGTGGTGACCAGATTGCCCTGCTCAGTGATGCGGTAGACCGCGGTCGTCTTGACGCCGAGGCCGATCTGCACACCGGCGGGTACGACCGTGTTCTGGTCGGAGGAGGCCGCGCCGACGCGCCGTGCGTTCTGGTACAGCAGATCCTGGAATTCAGCCCGCTGCCGCTTGAACGCCGTGGTGTTCATGTTGGCGATGTTGTTGGAGATGACCTCGACATTCAGCTGCTGCGCCAGCATGCCGGTGGCCGCGATGCTAAGGGATCTCATGGTCGTATTCCTTCGCCTTTGTCCGGTGTCGTTCGTTGCTTAACCGCTCACGCGTGTGAGCTTCTGGATGGCCGTGCGGGCGCGCTCGTGCTCGGCTTCGAGCAGGCGCTGCGATGCCTGATAACGCCGCTGCAATTCGATCATGTTCGAGATCTCAAAGATCGACTGGACGTTTGAGGCCTCGATCATGTTCTGCTGGACACGGGTCGTGGCATCGACGGGTTGGGGGGCGGCATCCGTCTCGAAGAGATTGCCGCCTACCTTACGTAGTGCGTTGTCGCTGTGGAACTTGACGACCGCCAGCTCCCCGACATCACCCTTGTCGCTGGTGATGCGGCCGCTATTGCTGACCTCGACCTTTGTCGCTCCTTGCGGGACGGTGAGGGCCTGTCCGCCGCGGCCGAGCACCACCAACCCTTCGCGGTTGACGATGCGGCCCTGCCCGTCGAGCTCGAAGCGGCCGTCGCGGCTGTAGCGCGGACCGCCCGGGGTCTCGACCGTGAAATAGCCCGGTCCGGCGATCGCCATGTCGAGCTGATTGCCGGTCGACTGCAGTGGGCCTTCGCGGTGATCGGAGTATGTGCCCGCCTGGCCGACGAAGCTGATACGCGAGGCATTGCCGCTGGTCTGCGGATTGCCCGCCTTGCTGACCATGTACTCGGTGAACATCAGCCGCTCAGCCTTGAAGCCGTTCGTGCTCATGTTCGCCAGGTTGTTGGCAATCACCTCCATCTGGCGGCGCAGTCCCGACTGGTGGGACAGAACGATGTAGGAGGGGTTCTCCATGGCCTTGGTCCGGGTTTCGCTGTCGTTGGTGAGCTCGCCATTCGCGGCGAGCCCTTCGCCCCGACCGGATTGCAGGACCCATGCCAGGAGAAAAGCGTTGAAAATTCATAGGGTTGTGTTATGTTTCCAAGGATACCGGGAGGGCTTCGTAGAGAATTTTCGGCAAACTTTACCGAGCTGAATTTGCCGGGAGCACTCCGTTAGGCCGTGGACGAAAACCGGTCTGCCGCCACGGCATATAAGCCAGGAAAACCGGGCCTTGGTGTGAAAAAAGCCCGGGTTTTGTCGGCCGGGTGCGCTGCGGAGGCGGCTGAGTGCCGATTGT
>VGCQ01000447.1 GCA_016870055.1 Alphaproteobacteria bacterium
CAATGGCTGGCAGACGCTCGCCACGAACCTCATCGATCAGCCAATTGACCTTGCCGCCTAACTCGATATCCTGATGTTGCCGGAGAGCGCGCCACGCCTAATTCCAACCACGTTCGCGACGGCACCCGTGCACGCGCTGAAGCTCGACAACGGTGTGCCGGTTGCCGAAATATCTGGGCTCTTGGCCGTCGTCGATACCGGATCGCCCGCCAGCTTCGGGGCTGTCGGCGCCCTCGCCATCCAAAGTCGAGAGTTCCCGCTGGCTTCCCAGTATCTCGGTGTGGACGTCGGCGCGATCAACCGACACTTGCAATCGCCTGTCGCCGCTCTGATCGGAACGGATATTCTCCGTGAATTCGTCGTCACGTTCGACCTCGGCACCAACACTTTGGTTTTCGAAGCCGGTCGGCTAACGCCTCCGGAGGCGGTCGAGGTGACGGACGTGATGGGTGTGCCGGTCGTCCCAGCACGGCTCGACGGCGTCGATCACTCCATGATTGTCGACACGGGCGCGGCGCTTTCCTATTTGGTGGCGCCGCCGACCGGCGCCGACGCAGCGCTCGGCGAGACAATGGACGACTTCTTGCCCATGTTCGGCAAGTTTCGAACGGAACTGTTTCAGGCCCATCTCACTGCCGGTCGCTCGGCCGGCATTCGGCGCTTCGGGGTTCTCCCTCCACCGCTCGACGGCCTTCTGCGCATGCTCGGCGTCTCCGGACTGATCGGCCTCAATGCGATCGGGTCGGGTCGGCTGGTATTGTCGCTGGGCGGCGGTTGGGCGTCCATCGAGCGGGCTGATTGACGGACTTTCATGCCGACTGCCCATGACAGCTGGGCCGAAGTCTACGACGAGGTGAACCGGCGATCATTCGGCGCCGTTCTCGATGTGCTGACGACCCGGACGGTCGAGTTCGTCGAGCGCATGGCACCTCGCGGGTGCCGCATTCTCGACATCGGTGCAGGTACCGGTCGTCTTGCCCTGCCTCTGGCCGAGCGGCGCTTCCACGTCACCGCTGCCGATCCGTCCCCGGCGATGCTGGCGGTATTGCGGCGTAAGGCGGAGCAACTCGGGATCAGCGGAATTTGCACCGTCACGGCATCCGCGGCAGGCTTGCCGCCGACGCTGCGCGAGGGCCGGTTCGACCTGGCGCTGATGGTGTTCTCGGTCGTCAGCTATCTCGTTTCGACGCGCGAATTTCGCCGGGCCGCCCGCGGCATTTGCGAGGCGCTGGCGCCTGGCGGAAGGCTGCTGATCGATATTCCCAGCATAGCGCTTTTCCGGCCGGCACACTACCGCGATGGCGGCATGGACCGCCGTGTCGCCATCGACGCTGTCGCGGACGGCACCTATCGATATGTCGAGACCACCGCGATCGACGTGGCGGGCGTGCGCAGATCCTATGAAGATCGGTTCCGGCTGCGACGATGGCGGCCGGAAGAGGTCACCGCGGCGCTTGCCGCCGCCGGCCTCGGGCTGGAAGACGACCTGACCGGCGAGTTCATCCGTACCGGCGCCACATACCTGCTGCTCGTCAAGCCGACGCGCGATGGAACGTGAATCCGCCTTGCGTCACACCCCGGCGAGCATCAGCACGAGGCCGAGCACCAGCGGGACGACGGTGAGGATGATGAACAGCTCCAAGATTACCTCCATTTTCCACATGCAGAATCCGGCCCCGGCAGGCGCCGCTTCCTGACGGCGGCCATGGTCGGCCGGCTGGCTAGGCGAGGCCGGCAATCGGCTCCAGGCCGTGATATCGCACCACCAGCTCGTGCCCGCGCCACAGCGGGGTGGCCGGCGCTGCCGGATCGAAGCTGTCGTCGGCGCTCGCCACCGCGACGGAGGCGAAGTTGCCCCGCTTGCCCAGCGCCGCGCACTGGTCGGCGATCGCCGACCAGTTCGCCGGCGGCACCGCCCGCTTCTCCGGGTATCTGGCCGCGCGCACCACCACCCATTCCGGTCCATCGTCGCCGACATACCAGAGCGACGGGTCGACGGCCGGATTGCCCTGCCACGACATCAGCCTGCGGCCCTCGGCCTCGAGCTGCTGGCGCACGATCTGCACCGCGAAGTCCTGCAGCTCCCAATCCGTCATCTCGATGCGCGCGTCGCTGACCAGCGCCACCGGGTCGATCAGTCCGCCGGTGCGCGCTTCGACCAGCCCCCATCCGGGCGTCGCCGGCGACCATGCGCCCGCCCGGAGCCGCATCGGCATCAGGCAGGCACGACCGTTGCAGCCCTCGGCGATCATCAACAGGCCGCCCAGGCTTCCGGGTACCGACAGCCGGCGCGCCACGTCCGCGATGCGGATGAAGAAGAGCTGGTTTCCGAGCCGGAACGACAGGTGCTCGAGGAAGGGCGGCGTCAGATTCGCCTTGAGCCAGAAGTGGATCGACCCCTGCACCCGGCCGTTGAGATGACGGCCGGCCGCTTGCCAGCAGCGGGCGAACTCCTGCGATATGGTCTGCATTTCGATCGCGTGCATGTCTCCACCCCGCGGCATCGGATGCCCGGGCCGGCGCCGCGACCCCGGCGCGGCGCGGGCCTCAGAACCGGAGCCGCTTGAGGCGCCGTGCCGCGGTCACGATCAGGCCGTCGTCGGCGACCACGAGATAGCTGTCGAGCTTGGGCGCGAGCCGGGCATAGGCGCGGCGGCCGAGCGCGTCCGCGGCCCTCTGCCGCGCCGCCCTATCCATGAACAGCACGCTCGCCCCGCCGCGCCGGCGCTCATGGCCGAACTCCAGGAGCGCCTCGATCGCGACCTGGGGGATGCTGCGCTGCTGAACCCGGGCGCGGGCATGGGCCGTGTAGTGCATGGCTGCCTCCGGTGATGAAGGGTTGCCGGAGGCTAGCCTGCGGACGTGACAGAAACGGTCATATCAGGCTTGGCGCCCGATAGGGCCCGGAACCCATGTGACCGAATCTGACCTGGGTCGCGCCTAAATTCCCCTCCAGCCGGGGCGGGGTGCCCGGGCCAGAGGAGGAAAAGACATGACCCATCAAGCCTTCATCGGGAACCTGCAGCTGGGCGGGCCCTGGACGAGCGGCGCGCTGACGATCTGGCCGCTGATCGGCGGCGGGGCGGGCGAGCGCGACTACGCCACCCTCGACGAGGCGCTGGCGACCGGGCGCTTCCAGGTCGGCGAGGTGGGCGAGGCCGGCACCGTGCCCGAGCTCAAGGTCGACAATCGCCTCGACCGGCCCGTGCTGCTGCTCGATGGCGAGGAGCTGATCGGCGCCAAGCAGAACCGGGTGCTCAACCTCACGATCATGGTGCCGGCCAATGCCGAGCTGACCATCCCCGTGTCCTGCGTCGAGGCCGGGCGCTGGCGCTATGCCAGCCGCGGCTTCCGTTCCTCCGGCCGCACGCAGTTCGCCCGCGGCCGGGCGCGCAAGCTCGGGCAGGTGTCATTCTCGCTGCGCGAGCGCGGCCAGGCCCACGCGTCGCAAGCCGACGTCTGGAACGAGATCGACGGCAAGGCCCGGCGCATGGGCGTGCTGTCCGACACCGGCGCCATGTCCGACATCTACAGGGCGAAGGAGGACGAGCTCGCTTCCATGACCGCCGCGCCAAGCCACGAAGGCCAGGTCGGCGCCGTGTTCGCCATCGCTGGCCGCATCGCGGGCGTCGAGCTGTTCGAGCGGGCCGAAATCTATGCCCGCCTCGCGGCCAAGATCATCTCCAGCTATGCGCTCGACGCGCTCGACACCGAGGGTTTGGATCGCCGCCCCCAGATCGACGAGCCCGCCGCGTTCCT
>VGCQ01000448.1 GCA_016870055.1 Alphaproteobacteria bacterium
CTCGTAGGCGAGGCCGCACATCCGGGCGTAGCGATTGGCGGGATCGCTCAGCAGCGGATAGCGGATGCCGCGTTGCCGCGCCGTCTCCGCCGCCCGCTCGCGCGTGCCGCTCAGGATGCCGACGGCCGACGCGCCGAGCGCGTCGATCGCCGGCCGCGCCTCTTCGAGCGCCGTCATCGTCAGCTCGCAGTACGGGCACCAGCCGCCGCGAAACAAGGCCAGCACCAGCGGTCCGCGATCGAGCAACTGTTGCGATGTCCAGGTCTGGCCGGTGCCGTCTTCGAGGGCGAAGTCCGGCAGATAATCGCCGACGCCAAGCCCTTCCTCGGCGACCCGCATCATGCGCAGGCGATCGAGCTCGTCCGAGAAATCCAGCCGATCACGTTCGGGCAGCGCGGCCATATGGCGGTCGCTCAGCGTCCGCAGCGTCTCGGTCAGGGTCATGCGGCGTCAGTCTGCTCCGCCAATACCGACAGGGAAAATACCTTCCGGTATTGGGTTCGATAGCCGTAGGCTATGATCGCCTCGGGCATAGTGGGGCGTTTGCGGGGGCTTCTGCCGTGGAAATGCACCAGATCCGCTACTTCCTCGCGGTCTGCGAGACGCTGAACTTCACGCGCGCCGCCGAGGCGTGCAACGTCTCGCAGCCGTCCCTGACGCGGGCCATCAAGGGCCTGGAGGACGAGCTGGGCGGCCCGCTGTTCCGTCGCGAGCGCAACAACACGCATCTCACCGGGCTGGGCGAGATGATGCGCCCTCATCTCACCCAGGTGCTGATCGAGACCGACGCCGCCAAGGAACGGGCCAAGAGCTTCGCCAAGCTGGAGGACGTCGAGCTGAAGCTCGGCATGATGTGCACCATCGGCCCGCGCCGCTTCGTGCCGTTCCTGCAGACTTTCCGCGAGCGTCATCCCAAGGTCCGCCTGATCGTGCAGGACGGTTCGAACATCGAGATCCAGGAACGCCTGGCGCAGGGCGAGCTCGATGTCGCGGTCTACGGCCAGCCCGAGGAGATCGACGAGCGTTTTCACGCGCGCCGCCTGTACGACGAGCGCTTCGTGATCGGAGTCGGCCCCGGCCATGTCTTCGACAAGCAGAACGCGGTGAAGGTGTGCGACCTCAACGACCAACCCTACATCAATCGCCTGCAGTGCGAGTTCCTCGGCCATGCCGGGCGCATCTTCCGCGAACAGGGTGGCCGGCCGCGCACGGTCTTCCGCAGCGACAGGGACGACTGGGTGCAGAGCATGGCGATGGCGGGATTGGGCTTCACCTTCATTCCCGAATACGCCGTGACCATGCCGGGCCTGCGCGTGCGGCCGCTGATCGAACCGGAGATCGTGCGCACCATCCAGGTCGTCACGGTGCGCGGCCGGCCGCACACGCCGGCGGTCGGCGCGTTCGTGCGCGAGATCCTCGCTTTTTCCTGGGTCAACGCGGGCAACTGAAGCGCCTTGCCGCCGCGACGATGGTTCCAGGCGGCATCTCCGACGGGGTCCGGGTCGGTTCCTCCCCCGCGGGCCGTGACGGCCGCCGTCAGCCCATGACCAGCTTGGGCAGGCCGAGCGCCAGGTCGGGATAGGCCATGAGCAGGGCGATCAGCAGCAGCATGGCGCCGACGAACGGCAGGGCGCCCCAGATCACGTCGGCGATCGGCCCGCGCTCGCGCATGCCCTGCACGACATAGAGATTGAGCCCGACCGGCGGCGTGATCAGGGCGGCCTCGATCAGGACCGTGAGCACGACGCCCCACCAGATCGGATCCCAGCCGGCGGCGATGACGATCGGGTACACGAACGGCGTCGTCAGGATCATCATGGAAATCGTCTCCATGAAGCAGCCGAGCACCAGGTAGAGGACGACGATCAGGACCAGCGTGCCGTACTTGCCGAGGCCAAGGCCGTCGATCAGCTTGCCCATGCCGTCGGTGAAGCCGATCGAGGCCAGCACGAAGTTCAGGAACTGCGCGGCGATGATGATCAGCATGATCATGGCCGTCGTGCGCATGGTGCCTTCGAGCACGGCACGCATCATCCTGAAGCTGAGCGTCCGCTCGACCGCCGCCAGGACCAGCGCCGCCAGCACGCCGAGCGACGCCGCCTCGGTCGGCGTCGCCCAGCCGGCGTAGATCGAGCCGACGACGACCAGGAAGATGAACAGCGGCGCGATCAGGTCCTTCAGCGACAGGAGGCGCTGGCGCCACGTCGTCGCGATCGGCTCGCCGCCGCGGCTCGGCCGCATCAGGCAGGCGAACAGCACGTAGAGCATGAACAGCCCGGCCAGCAGGAGACCCGGCACCATGCCGGCGAGGTAGAGCCGCGGCACCGACGTGTTGGTGAGCAGGCCGTAGAGGATGAAGTTGATCGACGGCGGGATCAGGATGCCGAGCGTGCCGCCGGCCGCCAGGGTGCCGAGGAACAGCCGCTCGTCGTACTTGCGCGGCTTGATCTGCGGCATGGCCACGACGCCGACCGTCGCCGCCGTCGCCACGCTCGAACCCGAGGTCGCGGCGAACATGGCGCAGGTGCCGATGTTGGCGTACATCAGCCCGCCCGGCAGCCACGACAGCCACTGGGCGATCGCGGCATAGACCCGCTCGGCGATGCCCGAGCGCAGCAGGATCTCGCCCAGCATGACGAACAGCGGGATGGCGATCAGGATGTATTCGGCGCTCGAGTTCCACAGGATCTCGCCCATGGCGAGATAGAGCGGCATCGACGAGTAGAACTGATTGAGCGCCAGCCCGAGCACGCCCATCGCCGCGGCGATCGGCACGCTGATGGCGAGCAGCACGACCAGCATCAGGAGGGCGGTGACCAGCATGGACCCTACCGTCGGGTGTTTTCGGCCGGTGCCGCCGCGTGGCGGCCGGTGGCGATGCCGAGGCTCGCCAGCTCGCCCTCGATCTCCTCGTCCTGTGTCGACACGCCGGCCGTCTGGGCAACGCCGCCGAGGTCGCCGCGCGCGAACGCGATGGCCGAGCGCAACAGCGCCACGGCGATCGCCAGCAGGAACAGGGCGAGGCCCAGCACCCACGGCATCTGCGGCAGCGACAGCGGCGTGCGCAGCGGCGTATTCGACCGGTTCCACTCGACGTAGTTCGAATGGACGAGATCGAAGCTGCGATCGAGCATGGCGGCGGCGACGACGCCCAGCACCGCCAGCGCCACGAGGTCGAGCGATGCGCGCACGCGCGGCGGCAGGTGCAGGTAGAGCGCGTCGATGCGCACGTGACCGCGCGTCACCAGGACGTGGGCCAGCGACCAGCTCGTGCCGACGGCGAACAGATAGGCGGCGATCTCGTCAGATCCCGAGTAGACCACCGTCAGGACCTTGCGGCTGATCACCTCGGCCGAGACCAGCAGCGCGGCGAGCAGCAGCATGGCGCCGCCGGCCCAGGCGAAGACGCGCGAGACCGCGGCCGTCGCCTGCCAGACCCCGTCGAGCGGCCGAGACGGCATGCCCGGCCGCGGAAGCCCGTCAGCCACGAAGCGGCGTTACTTGGCCTTGGCCGTCAGCCCGTACTGCTTGCCGATCGTGTCGGTCCACTTCTGCGCGCACTCGGGGCCGCAGCGGGCTGCCCAGGCGGCCAGGACGACGTCGTTCAGCACCTTGTCGCGCGTCGCGAGGTCGGCGTCCGACGGCTTGACCAGCTTGAGCTTGCCCGGAGTGCCTTGCTCGCACTTGCCGATTCCGGTCGTGCAGGCGACGCCCTCGTCGGTCTCCGCCTCGACCGTCTTCCACGATTTGTC
>VGCQ01000449.1 GCA_016870055.1 Alphaproteobacteria bacterium
CTGTCGGAGCTTCTCGCGACCGACCGCACGACGCTGACGCGCAACCTGCGGCCCCTGATGACGGCAGGCTTGGTCGAGCGGGCGGCCTCGGGCGATCGCCGCCGCCGCGAGCTTCTGGCGACGGCGGCCGGCCGCGCCCTGTTCAAGCGCGCGCTGCCCTTGTGGGCGGAAGCCGAGCAGGAGGTGCGGACGGCGATGGGCGCCAAGCTCACCACCGAGCTGCACGGCGCGATCGACCGCTCGATGGAGAAGCTGGCCGCGCTCTGACCTCAGAGGTCGGCGTCAGAGGTTGGCGTCGAAGAAGCCGTATTCCAACTCCATGGCGCGGCGATAGTTGTCGCGCACCGCCGCGTTGTCGGCGGCGTGGCGGTCGAGCAGGGCTTCGAGACGCGCCGCCAAGGCCTCGAAGCCGGGATCGGCGTAGGTCGTGACCCAGTCGGCATAGGCCGGCGCGACCGTGCCCTTGGCGAGCGACTGGCCGAGGAAAGCGTAGAGCCGCATGCAGGGCGTCATGGCGGCGACGGTCTCGCCGAGGCCGCCGCGCCGCGCCGTGGCCAGCAGGAAGTCGACATAGGCCCGGGTCGCCGCCAGCGGCACCACGCGCTCGAGGTCGATCTGCAGGCGCTCGGCCTGCTGGCGATGCAGCCTGAGCTCGTCGACCACGCCGGCGATCAGCTCGGCGAAAGCGTAGAGATCGTCGCGCGAGCGGCCGTTGGCCAGGCAGAAGGCATAGGCGCGGGCGAAGGCGTCGAGGAAATAGGCGTCCTGCGCCATGTATCGCTTGAAGGCCGCGACCGGCAGCGTGCCGTCGCCCAGCCCCTGCACAAAGCGATGCGCCAGGATGCGCTCGGCCCAGTCGGCGTTGGCGGCCCACAGCGTGCGTGCCAGCGACATCGGTCAGGCTTCTCGCCGGGCCGCGGTCCCGGAAGACATCAGCCCAGCGCCTGCATCAGGTCGGCGACGATGTCCTCGGCGTCCTCGAGGCCGACCGAGATACGCACCGTGCCGTCGCCGATGCCGAGCTTGGCGCGCTCCTCGGCGCCGATGCGCATGTGGGTGGTGGTGGCGGGATGCGTCACCAGGCTCTTGGCGTCGCCGAGATTGTTGGAGATGTCGACCAGCTTCAGGCGGTTCAGGGTCTCGAAGGCCGCCCACTTGCCGGCCTTGAGGTCGAAGGTGACGACGCCGCCCGCGCCCGACATCTGCTTCATGGCGAGCGCGTGCTGCGGGTGATCCTTGCGGCCGGGATAGAGCACGCGGCCGATCGCGGGATGGCCGGCCAGGGCATCGGCGACGCGGCTTGCGTTGGCGCAGTGCCGCTCGATGCGCAGGCCGAGCGTCTCCATGCCCTTCAGCAGCACCCAGGCGTTGAACGGGCTGAGCGAGGGGCCGGTGTTGCGGATGATGGGCTGCAGTCTGTCGAGGATGAAAGCCTTGTCGCCCAGCACGGCGCCGCCCAGCATGCGGCCCTGGCCGTCGATGTACTTGGTGGCGGAGTGCACGACGATGTCGGCGCCCCACTCGAGCGGCCGCTGCAGGATCGGCGTGGCGAAGGCGTTGTCGAGCACGACCTTGGCGCCCGCCTTGTGGGCGAGGTCGCACACAGCGCGCACGTCGACGATGTCGAGCATCGGGTTGGACGGCGATTCGAACAGCACGGCCTGCGCCGGCCGGGCGAGCGCCTTCTCCCACTGGGCGAGATCGCCGCCATCGACCAGCTCGCTCGTGATGCCGTACTTGGGCAGCAGCTCGGCCACGATGTAGTGGCAGGAACCGAACAATTGGCGCGCCGCGACCACGCGATCGCCCGCCTTCAGCAAGGCGAGCAGGGCGAAGAACACCGCCGACATGCCGGTCGAGGTGGCGCGGCAGGCCTCGGCGCCCTCGAGCCCGGCGAGGCGATTCTCGAACATGCCGACGGTGGGATTGCCGAAGCGCGAATACTGGTAATGCGCGCTCTCGCCCTTGAAGGTCGCCTCGGCCTCCTCGGCGCTGGAATAGGCGTAGCCCGAGGTCAGGAACAACGCCTCCGACGTCTCGTCGAAGTTGCTGCGCACCTGGCCGCCGCGCACCGCGCGGGTCTGCGGCCGCCAGGCCGACTGGTCGGCCGTCGCCTTCTTCTTGGGAATCGCTCCGTCCATGGCCCTCTCCTCGCGCCCGCGCCGACCGCCGCCGGCGCAAACAAAAACCCCCGACCGAACAGGACGGGGGCTTCAAGGGCCTCTCCGACCTTTTAGCGATGTTTAACGTGGTCGCAAGCCGGTCGGCTCAAATCTCCACGGTGGTGGTCCTATATAAGTGACGGGCGCGCGAGGCAAGCGCCATCTTGCAACGGCCCCAGTGGTTAGCTAAGTTAGCTAAGATGAAGTACGTCAACACCCACGAAGCCAAGACCAAGCTTTCCAAGCTGATTGCCGCCGTGCGCGCCGGTGAGGAGATCGTCATCTGCCAAGCCGGCAAGCCGGTGGTGCGACTGGCTCCCCTGGAACCTATCCGCAAGAAGCCGCGGCTGGGGACCGGCAAGGGCAGGGTCATCCTGCGACCCGGCTGGGATTCGCCCGAGGTGGACGCAGAGATCGAAGCGATGTTCGACGTCCTCAAGGAAACGACCGACTGTTGAAGCTGCTGATCGATTCGAACGCATTCATCTGGGCATATTCACGTCCGATGGAACTGTCCTCGGCGGCGCGACAGGCTCTGGCTGACGCCGACAACGATCGTTTCGTCAGCATTGCCGCCCTTTGGGAGATTGCCATCAAGGTATCGACCCGCAAACTCGTCCTGAAAGACGATGTCAGGCGGGCGATGGACCATCTCGCGTTGGAACTCCTGCCGATCACCCTGCCGCATGCGCGTCGCGTGGAGCACCTTCCATGGCTTCATCGCGATCCGTTCGACCGGATGATGATCGCCCAGGCTATGGAAGATGGACTGACGATCGTGACGCGCGATCGCAGCTTCGACGCTTATGGCGTGTCGTTGCTGAAGGCGTGAGCGTCACTTCTGCTTGGCCAGCGACTGCTCGCGCAGCTGGCTGAGCGTGATGCGCGAGGTCAGCGCCTCGGGGTCGGTCTTGACGTGGATGATGGCCGGCTTGGCCGCCGTCACCGCACGCTCGAAGGCCGCGGCATAGTCCTCGGTCTTCTCGACCGTCTCGCCATGGCCGCCGAAGGCGCGGGCGTAGGCGGCGAAGTCGGGGTTCTTGAGCTCGGTGCCGTGCACGCGCGTCGGGTACTCGCGCTCCTGGTGCATGCGGATGGTGCCGTACATGCCGTTGTCGACCACGGTGATCACTACGTTGGCGCCGTGCTGGACGGCGGTGGCGAATTCCTGGCCGTTCATCAGGAAGCAGCCGTCGCCGGCCAGCGACACCACCATGCGGTCGGGCGCGGCGATCTTGGCCGCCACCGCCGCCGGCACGCCGTAGCCCATGGCGCCGGAGGTCGGCGCGAGTTGGGTCTTGAAGCCGCGATACTGGAAGAAACGGTGCAGGAAGGCGGCATAGTTGCCGGCGCCGTTGGTGACGATGGCGTCGTCGGGCAGGCGCTTGTTCAGCCAGGCGATGACTTCGCCCATGTTGACGGCGCCGGGCAGCGGACCGGGCGCGATGTTGTCGAGATACTCGGCGCGCGCCGCCGCGGTCGCGGCTTTCCAGCGCGTGCCGTCGACCGGCTTCAAGGCGCGGGCGGCGGCGGCGAAGCTTGCCATGCCGCTGTTGATCGGCAGCGTCATGGCAAGCTTCGCCGCCGCC
>VGCQ01000450.1 GCA_016870055.1 Alphaproteobacteria bacterium
CGATCGTCTCGCTGGCCGACGGTCACAAGATCGACGTGACCACGGGCCTGTAGGACAGGGGACAGCGAAATGGCTCTGAAGAGTTACAAACCCGTTACGCCGTCGCTTCGGCAGTTGGTCATCGTCGACCGCTCCGGCCTGTGGAAGGGCAAGCCCGTCAAGGCGCTGACGCGCGGCAAGAAGCAGACCGGCGGCCGCAACAACCACGGCCATATCACCAGCCACCATCGCGGCGGCGGCCACAAGCAACGTCTGCGCGTCATCGATTTCAAGCGGCGCAAGGCGGGCGTCGCCGCCACGGTCGAGCGTCTGGAGTACGATCCCAACCGGTCGGCCTTCATCGCGTTGCTCAAGTATGCCGACGGCGAACTGGCCTACATCCTGGCGCCGCAGCGGCTCAAGGCGGGTGACGAGGTCGTCTCGGGTGAGCGCGTCGACATCAAGCCGGGCAACGCCATGCCGCTCGGCAACATGCCGGTCGGCACCATCGTGCACAATGTCGAGCTGAAGAAGGGTCGCGGCGGCCAGCTCGCGCGCTCGGCCGGCACCTACGCCCAGCTGGTCGGCAAGGATGCGGGCTACGCCCAGATCAAGCTCAACTCGGGCGAGCTGCGCCTGGTGCCGGGCGAGTGCCTGGCCACCGTCGGTGCGGTCTCCAACCCCGACAACCAGAACACCGTGATCGGCAAGGCCGGCCGCCAGCGCTGGCTGGGCCGCCGCCCGGTCGTGCGCGGCGTGGCCATGAACCCGGTCGACCATCCGCACGGCGGCGGCGAGGGCCGCACCTCGGGTGGCCGCCACCCGGTGACCCCGTGGGGCAAGCCGACCAAGGGCAAGAAGACCCGCAAGAACAAGGCGACGGACAAGTTCATCATCCGCCGCCGTAGCGCGTCGCGCTGACGAGGAGACAGAGCAGTGGCACGTTCCGTTTGGAAGGGCCCCTTCGTCGAAGGGAGCCTGATCAAGAAAGCCGAGAAGGCGCGCCAGTCCGTGCGCAGCGAGGTCATCAAGACCTGGTCGCGGCGCTCGACGATCCTGCCGCAATTCGTCGGGCTGACGTTCGGCGTCTACAACGGCAAGAAGTTCGTTCCGGTGAACGTCACCGAGGAGATGGTCGGCCACAAGCTCGGCGAGTTCTCGCCGACGCGCACCTTCCACGGCCACTCGGGCGACAAGAAGGTGGCGAAGGAGTAGCCGGCGATGAGCAAGCCATCCAATTCCCGCCGGCAGGCGGACAACGAGGCCAAGGCCGTGCTGCGCACCGTCCGCGTCAGCCCGCGCAAGCTCGACCTCGTCGCTGCCACCATCCGCGGCAAGAAGGCGGCGTCGGCCGTCAACGAGCTGACTTTCTCCAAGAAGCGGATCGCCCGCGACGTGAAGAAGGCGCTGAACTCGGCCATCGCCAATGCCGAGAACAACCACAACCTCGATGTCGACCGCCTGATCGTCGCCGAGGCATCGGTCGGCAAGGGCCTGGTCATGAAGCGCTTCCAGACGCGCGGTCGCGGCCGTGCCGCCGGCATCAAGAAGCCGTTCAGCCATCTCACCATCGTGGTGCGCGAGCGCGCCGAGGCGGAGGACAAGTAATGGGTCAGAAGGTCAATCCCATCGGCCTCAGGCTCGGCATCAACCGCACCTGGGATTCGCGCTGGTACGCCGAGGGTGCCGAGTACTCCAAGATGCTCCATGAGGACATCCACATCCGCAAGGTGCTGCGCGAGCGGCTCGCCCAGGCGGGTGTGGCCAAGATCGTTATCGAGCGCCCGGCCAAGCGCGCCCGCGTGACCATCCATACGGCACGCCCCGGTGTGGTGATCGGCAAGAAGGGCGCCGACATCGAGAAGCTGCGCGGCGACCTCGCCAAGATGACCAAGGGCGAGGTGGCGCTGAACATCGTCGAGATCCGCAAGCCCGAGATCGACGCCACGCTGATCGCCGAGAACATCGCCCAGCAGCTCGAGCGCCGCGTCGCCTTCCGCCGCGCCATGAAGCGCGCCGTGCAGTCGGCCATGCGGCTCGGCGCCCAGGGCATCCGCATCAACTGTTCGGGCCGCCTGGGCGGCGCGGAGATCGCACGCATGGAGTGGTATCGCGAGGGCCGCGTGCCGCTGCATACCTTGCGCGCCGACATCGACTACGGCACCGCCACCGCCTTCACCACCTTCGGCACCTGCGGCGTCAAGGTCTGGGTGTTCAAGGGCGAGATCATGGCCCACGACCCGATGGCGCACGACAAGCGCGCCGAGGAGGCCGCCCCGCAGCGCACGCCGAGCCGGGTCGAGCGCACGGAGCAGAAGGACGCGTAAGACACCATGCTGCAACCCAAGCGCACCAAGTACCGCAAGGCCTTCAAGGGCCGCATCCGCGGCGCCGCCAAGGGCGGCTTCAATCTCGACTTCGGCGCCTACGGCCTGAAGGCGATGGAGCCGGACCGCCTGACGGCGCGCCAGATCGAGGCCGCCCGCCGCGCCATCACGCGCCACATGAAGCGCGCCGGCCGAGTGTGGATCCGCGTGTTCCCCGACGTGCCGGTCTCCAAGAAGCCGGCCGAGGTCCGCATGGGTTCGGGCAAGGGCGCGCCGGAGTTCTGGGCGGCCCGCGTCAAGCCCGGCCGCGTGTTGTTCGAGCTCGATGGCGTGCCGGTCCAGGTGGCGCGCGAGGCGCTCGAGCTCGCCGCCGCCAAGCTGCCGATCAAGACGCGTTTCGTCGCCCGCGTCGGCGTCGAAGGCTGAGGAGAGAGCCATGAAGGCCAGCGATCTGCGCCCCAAGACTCAGGACCAGCTCAAGGAAGAGCTGGGCAACCTGCGCAAGGAAGCTTTCAACCTGCGTTTCCAGAAAGCCGGCGGACAGCTCGGCAAGACGGCCCGCGTGCGCCAGGTGCGCCGCGACATCGCCCGCATCAAGACGGTGCTGGGCGAGAAGGCCGCCGGTTAAGGAGTCGTCAATGCCGAAGCGAATTCTCGAGGGTGTCGTCGTCAGCGACAAGATGGACAAGACCATCGTCGTGCGCGTCGAGCGCCGCATCCAGCACCCGATCTACAAGAAATTCATCCGCAAGTCGAAGAAGTACCACGCGCACGACGAGACCAACGCCTTCAAGGGCAAGATCGGCGAGAACGTGCGCATCCGCGAGTGCCGCCCGCTGTCCAAGACCAAGAGCTGGGAAGTTCTGGTCGAAGGCGCCAAGGCCTAGGACGGAGCCGAAACCATGATTCAGATGCGGACCAACCTCGAAGTCGCCGACAATTCCGGCGCCCGTCGAGTCCAGTGCATCAAGGTGCTGGGCGGCTCGCGCCGCAAGTACGCCAGCGTCGGCGACGTCATTGTCGTGTCGATCAAGGAAGCGATCCCGCGCGGCCGCGTCAAGAAGGGTGAGGTGCATCGTGCCGTCGTGGTGCGCACGTCGTTCCCGCTGCGCCGCGGCGACGGCAGCGCCATCCGCTTCGACCGCAACGCCGCCGTCCTGATCAGCAAGCAGGACGAGCCGATCGGCACCCGTATCTTCGGGCCGGTGACGCGCGAGCTGCGCGCCAAGAAGTTCATGAAGATCATCTCGCTGGCGCCGGAGGTCCTCTAAGGCCATGGCCAACAAGCTCAAGATCAGGAAGGGCGATCGCGTGAAGGTGATCGCCGGCCGCAGCAAGGGCAAGGTGGGCGACGTTCTGCGCGTGCTCGCTGCCGAGCAGCGAGTGGTGGTGTCGGGCGTGAAC
>VGCQ01000451.1 GCA_016870055.1 Alphaproteobacteria bacterium
GCCGACATCCTCGGCGTTCTTGTCGAGCGAGCCGATGTTGCGTGGGTTCTCGTAGTGATCGATCAGCTTGTCGCTGTAAGACATGACACTCTCCTGAAAGGGATCAGTGGGCAGCCCACTCGATGGATTTGAGATCGATGCCTTCCTGGGCCATTTCCCAGAGCGGGCTCATCTCACGCAGCTTATTGACGTGGCGCACCAGTTCATCGACGGCGGTGTCGACTTCCTGCTCGGTGGTGAAGCGACCGAGCCCGATGCGCAGCGAGGTGTGCGCCAGCTCCTCGTCGACGCCCAACGCGCGCAGAACGTAGCTCGGCTCGAGCGACGCCGAGGTGCAGGCCGAGCCCGACGATACCGACAGGCTCTTGATGCCCATCATCAGCGATTCGCCTTCGACATAGGCGAAGCTGATGTTGAGGTTGCCCGGGATGCGATGTTCCAGGTCGCCGTTGACGTAAATCTCCGGCAGACGGTCCTGCAGGCCTTTCAGCATGCGCTGCTGCAGCTTGGTCAGTCGCTTGGCCTCGCCATCCATTTCCTTCAGGCAGATCTCGGACGCCTCGCCCAGGCCGACGCACAGCGGCGTCGGCAACGTGCCCGAGCGGAAACCGCGCTCCTGGCCGCCGCCGACGATCAACGGCACCAGGCGCACCCGCGGCTTGCGCCGGACGTAGAGCGCGCCGATGCCCTTGGGCCCGTAAATCTTGTGGCCCGAGATGCTCATGAGGTCGATGTTCATCGCCTCGATATCGAGCGGAATTTTGCCCGCCGCCTGCGCCGCATCGGTATGGAAGAAGGTCTTCTTCTCGCGGCAGATCTTGCCGATCTCGGCGAGCGGTTGGATGACGCCGATCTCGTTGTTCACCGCCATGACCGACACCACCACCGTCTTGTCGGTGACGGCCGCACGCAACGCCTCGAGATCGATCAGGCCGTTCTTCTGCACCGGCAGATACGTCACCTCGAAGCCCTGCTGCTCGAGATGACGGCAGGTGTCGAGCACGCACTTGTGCTCGGTCACGGTGGTGACGATGTGGTTCTTGCGGTCCTTGTAGAACTCGGCGACGCCGCGGATGGCGAGGTTGTTGGATTCGGTGGCGCCGGACGTGAAGATCACTTCCTTCTCGTCGGCCCCGATCAGCTTGGCGACCTGGCCACGCGCCTTCTCGACCGCCTCCTCGGCCTCCCAGCCGTAGGAATGGCTGCGCGAGTGCGGGTTGCCGAACTTGTGGATGAAGTACGGCATCATGGCTTCCAGCACGCGCGGATCGGTCGGCGTGGTCGCCTGGTAGTCGAGATAGATCGGCTGGTCGTTGCGCCGGATCTGGGTGAGAACGCTCATGCTAACCCCTTGAAATTCCTACGCCGCCTGAGACTTGGGTATATCCGACTGGCCCACTCGGACATATAGATCACGCCACGCGGCGATCAAGCGATCGACATCTTCGGCGCGCGAATTCCAGCCGCTGCTGATGCGGATCGCGCTGCCCGCCTCGGCATCGGACACGCCCATGGCGGCCAGCACCGCCGAGCGATGGACCTTGCCCGACGAGCAGGCGGCGCCGGCACTCACGCAAACGCCGGCAAGATCGAGCGCCATGACCTGGGTCGCCGCGGCCACGCCTGGCATCGAAACGCACGTCGTGTTGGGCAGCCGCTCGGCCTCGGCGCCGAACACCCGCGCCTGCGGCGCGATGCTGCGCAACGCCTGCTCGAGACGATCGCGCAAGGCGGCAGCGGCCAGTCCGGCACGCGCTGCCTCGGCGGCCACGCCGAAGCCCACGATGCCGGCTACGTTCTCGGTCCCGGCACGCCGGTTGGACTCTTGCCCACCGCCGCGCCGATCGGCGCGGAAGCGCACACCATTGCGAACCACCAATGCACCGACGCCCGCCGGTCCGCCGAGCTTGTGCGCCGACAGGCTGAGATAGTCGACGCCGAGCCCGTGCAGATCGACCGGCACCTTGCCGGCGGCCTGCACGGCATCGCAATGGACCAACGCCCCGGCCTTGCGCGCCAGACGCACGATTTCGGCGATCGGCTGCAGCACGCCGGTCTCGTTGTTGGCGAGCATCACCGACACCAGCGCCGGCTCACCCGACATCACCTGCCGTTCGAAGGCCGCGAGATCGATCACGCCAGAGCGCTCGACAGGCACGACCTCGGCATTGGGCGCCGCCTTGAGCACGCTGTCGTGCTCGATCGCCGAGACCAGCACGCGACGGCGGCAACTGCCGGCCAGCGCCATGTTGTTGGCCTCGGTGCCACCGGAGGAAAACACGAGTTCGGCCGGAAGCGCGCCGACCAGCGCCGCCACCTGCCGGCGGGCCGCGTCGACCAGCGCACGTGCCCGACGGCCAACGCCGTGCACCGACGACGGATTGCCGCCCGCACGCAAGGCCTCGACCATGGCATCGAACGCCGCGGGCCGGAGCGGGCTCGTGGCGTTGTGATCCAGGTACACGGCGGCGGGCATGGCGCTCGACTTCAGTTGGCTGCGACCATCGGCGGCCGCGCATTGGCAAGCGCTGCTGCTTCGGCGAGATGCGTAGCCAAGCGCCGCTCCAGCACGTCGCGCAGCGTTACCGAGTTCAGGAAGGCGTGGATGTGGTTGCCCAGCTCTTCCCACAAATCATGGGTCAGGCACTTGCTGCGGTCGGTGCGACAGCCGGCGACACCCATCTCGGTGCAACGCGTTGCCTTGATCGGCTCGTCGACCGCCAGGATGATCTCCGAGACGCGAGTCTCGTGCGAGCCCCGCGCCAGACGATAGCCGCCGCCCGGTCCGCGCACGCTCTTCACCAAGCCGGCGCGCCGCAGCCGGGCGAAAAGCTGCTCTAGATACGACAGCGAGATTTCCTGCCGGGCCGCGATGTCCGACAGCGACACAGGTTTTGCCTGTGCATGGCGCGCCAAATCGACCATCGCCATGACGGCGTAACGACCCTTGGTGCTGAGCTTCACAGCATCCTCCTCACACCGACATTCCGCCGGCCTTCCTATTCGAACGCCGAAAGGTCTTGAAAACCAAGGCATTGCTACGATATTGCGGTCCCCCACACTGGGATCTGGGGAAAAACCGACTATGTCGCTCGGATTTAGTAAATCCGAGTAGGTTGGTCAAGTATCAAGAATCCTGAGAAACCGCTGCTCCGGCCCGCGCCCGGCGGCCAATAATGAGGCAAAACCGGAGTCTCGATGCCTGACGTGATGTTCACCGGCCCCGAGGGTCGTCTCGAAGGCCGCTATCACCAGAGCAAGATAGAGCACGCGCCGATTGCGCTGATCCTCCATCCGCATCCGCAGTATGGCGGGACGATGAACCACAAGGTGGTGTTCTCGCTGTTCCACGTGTTCGTCAATCGCGGCTTCTCGGTGTTGCGCTTCAATACCCGCGGCGTGGGCCGCAGCCAGGGCCGCTTCGACAACGGCATGGGCGAGCTGAGCGACGCGGCTGCCGCCCTCGACTGGCTACAGGGCATGAACGCCGACGCCAAGTCGTGCTGGATCGCCGGCTACTCGTTCGGCGCCTGGATCGGCATGCAGCTCCTGATGCGCCGGCCCGAGATCGACTGCTTCATCTCGGTGGCGCCACCCGCCAACTCCTACGACTTCGCCTTCCTGGCGCCCTGCCCGTCCTCCGGCCTGATCGTCGGCGCGGAGAAGGACGAAGTGGTGCCACTCGCCGACATCCAGAAGCA
>VGCQ01000452.1 GCA_016870055.1 Alphaproteobacteria bacterium
TTTCGCCTACTCCGACAGCCCCAAGAATGGCCTCACCGCCGTGGTGACGGCGCGCAACGCCAACCGGCGGGCGGCGGCCGAACTCGCGCTCGACATCGCCAAGCGCGGCTGGGCCATGAAGGAGCGGTTCAAGCGCGCCATGGTTCCGCTCGCCGACGCCGTCCATCTTGCCGTCTCGGTCGGCCGCGACCGGCGGCGCAAACCCATCATCCTGGCGGACGTCGCCGACAATCCGGGCGGCGGCGCGCGCGGCAACACCACCTATCTATTGCGGGCGCTGAAGGCGGCTGGCGCCCAAGGCGTGATCTTCGGCGTCTTCAACGACCCTGCCGTGGCCGCGCAGGCCCATGCCCTGGGTGAAGGCGCCATCTTCACAGCCTCGTTCAACACACGGGAACATCAGGAGTTTTCGCTCCCCTTCGACTGCGAAGCCCAAGTCGCCAAGCTATCGGACGGGAGCTATGTCGGCCGGCGCGGCGTGCTGAAGAACGTGTCGTCCGACATGGGACCGTCGGCCCTGCTCGATCTCGGCGGCATCCGGCTGGTGGTGATCAGCAACCGCTGCCAGTGCATGGATCCGCGGCAGTTCGAGATGTTCGGCGTCGACATCGCCGAGGCCCGGGTGGTGGTGGTCAAGAGCCGCGGTCATTTCCGCGGTGGATTCGACGAGTTCTTCAAGCCCGGTCAGATCTACGAAGTCGACTGTCCGGGCTTGACGTCGCCGATCCTGGCGAACTTCACTTGGACAAAATTGCCGCGGCCGGTTTACCCGCTCGACGAAGAAACGAGTTGGACGCCGCCGGCGGCCTAAGGGAGGTCGTCATGTTGTGTCGTCTGTTCCTGGCGCTTGCCGCAGTCCTGCTCGCCACGCCGGCGCTCGCACAGCCAGCCAAGCCGTTACGCGTGGTCATGCACTCGGATCTGAAAATTCTCGATCCGATCTGGACCACCGCCTACATCGTTCGCAATCACGGCTACCTGATCTACGACACGCTGTTCGCGCTCGACGGCAAGTTCGAGCCGCAGCCGCAGATGGTCGAGAGCTGGACGGTGAGCGACGACAAGCTCGTCTGGACGTTCAAGCTGCGCGACGGTCTGCAGTGGCACGACGGCACGCCGGTGACCTCGGCCGACGTGCTGCCTTCGATCAAGCGCTGGACCGACAAGGATGCGTTGGGCGGCCTGCTCGGCCGCGCCACCAAGGAAATGACCGCACCCGACGCGCGGACCTTCCAGATTGTGCTCAAGGAGCCGTTCGGACTGATGACTCGCGCGCTCGCCAAGTCCGCCTCGGTGCCGCTGTTCGTCATGCCCAAGCGCGTCGCCGAGACCCCGGTGTCGCAGCAAATCTCCGACACCACCGGCTCGGGCCCTTACATCTTCAAGCGCGACGAATGGAAGGCCGGCGAACGGGTCGTCTACCTGCGCAACCCAAACTACAAGCCACGTGCCGAGCCGCCATCGGGCCTGGCCGGCGGCAAGATCGCCAAGGTCGACCGCATCGAGTGGATTTCCATCCCCGATCACCAGACGGCGATCAATGCTCTGGCGTCGGGCGAGATCGACATGATCGAATCGCCGCCGCACGACCTGCTGCCGCTCCTCGAGAAGAACAAGAGCGTCGAGATCATCATTCCCGACACGCTGGGCAGCACCTACGTGCTGCGCTTCAACTGGAAGCAGCCGCCGTTCAACGAAGTTCGCTATCGCCAGGCCGCGATCCTGGCCCTCAACCAGCAGGACTTCCTCAACGCCACGATCGGCGACGCCCGCTACTTTAAGCCGTGCAAGGCGATGTTCGGCTGCGGCACGCCGCTCGAGAGTTCGGCCGGCATGGCGGGCGTCCTCGAGTCGAACTTCGAGAAGTCGCGCAGCCTCTTGAAGGAGCTGGGCTACGACGGCGCGCCGATCGTCGTGCTGCAGTCGACCGACCTCGCCGTGCTGACCAACCTCGCGCCGGTCGCCAAGACCCTGCTCGAGCGCGGCGGCTTCACGGTCGACATGCAATCGATGGACTGGCAGACGCTGGTGGCGCGTCGCGCCAAGAAGGATCCGGTGGCGCAGGGCGGTTGGAACATCGCCATGACCGCCGCCGCCGCGGTGCTGCTGCTCGATCCGGTCAACAATCACTATGCCGAGGCGGCCGGCGATCGCTCGCAGTTCGGCTGGCCGCTCGACGAGGAGATCGAGGCGTTGCGTCGGCAGTTCGTCAGCGAGGCCGATCCCGCCAAGCAACGCGAGATCGCCGAAAAGGTCCAGACCCGCATCATCGGCCAGGGCGTCACGGTGCCGCTCGGCCAGTTCGTCCAGCCGATGGCACGGCGCAACACCGTGAGCGGCAACGTGACCTCGCCCGTGACGGTGTTCTGGAACGTCGAGAAGAAGTGAGGTGCCGGACCGGCCCTGCCGCCGGGCGCCGCCTTACCGTTCGGGCAGCGGGATGAACTCGCGGTCGCCCGGCACCTTGGCGAAGCGGCCGTCGCGCCAGTCGGCCTTGGCCTGCTCGATGCGCTCCTTGCTCGACGACACGAAGTTCCACCAGATGTGGCGCGGACCGTCGATCGGTGCGCCGCCCAGCAGCATCAGCTTGGCGCCCTGGACGCCGGCCACGAGGTCGACGGGCCGCCCTGCCGCCAGCACCGCCAGGTCGCCGACCGCGAGCAGGCGATCGCCGAGCGCCGCACTGCCATCGGCCAGGTAGACCGCGCGCTCGGCATGCTCGGCCGAGACCGCGATCTTGGCCGCAGCCGGCAGCTCGGCAGCGACGTAGAAGATCGGCGAGAAGTGCGTGGTCGGCGCCGTGCGTCCGGCGTAGCTGCCGACGATTAGCCGTAGCGCGGCGGCGCCGTCCTGCCAGGCCGGCAGGTGGCTTGCCGCAACGTGCTCGAACGATAGCTGCGTCTCCTCATGGCTGCGCGGCAGCGCCACCCAGGTCTGCAGGCCATGCAGCCGAAAGCCCGCGCGCCTCATGTCGGGCTCGGTGCGCTCGCTATGGGCGATGCCGCTGCCCGCCGTCATCCAGTTGACGTCGCCGGGACGGATCGCCTGGGCGTGACCCAGGCTGTCGCGATGGAAGATGCCGCCCTCGAACAGATAGGTGACCGTGGCGAGGCCGATATGGGGATGCGGACGGACGTCCATGCCGGCACCGTCGGGCGGCACGGTGATCGGACCGAGATGATCGAGGAAGATGAAAGGACCCACGGTGCGGCGCTTGGCATGGGGCAGTACGCGGCGCACGGCGAAGCCCGGGCCGAGGTCGTGGACGCGCCCTTGGATCAGAAGCTCGATCGGGTCGGCCATCTTGTCCTTCTCCTCCCGCTGTGCTGCAACGGCGCGGCATGAGCGTTCGCGACCTCTCGCCGTTCTTCGCGCCCAAGAGCATCGCCGTCGTGGGCGCCGGCGAGCGCGCCACCTCCTCCGGCGGCGCCATCATGCAGTTGTTGCGCCAGGCCGGATATGGTGGGCGCGTCGTGCCGGTCAATCCCAAGGGCGGGGCGATCTTCGGTTACGAAGCGGTGACATCGATCGCCGCGATCGATCCGCCGGTCGACCTCGCAGTCATCGTCATCCGGCCCGACGCCATCCTCGACGCCGCAGGCGAGGCGGCCGACCGCGGCATCAGGAATCTGCTGATCCTGCCGGGCGGCTTCGCCGAAGCGGGCCCGGTGGGCGTGCAACGCAACCA
>VGCQ01000453.1 GCA_016870055.1 Alphaproteobacteria bacterium
CATGATCGACGTGCAAGTGAGTGCACATTACCATGTCGATTTGATCGGCATCCACGCCCGCATCCTTCAGGCGCTCCATGTATCTGGTTTCCATCAGATGCCATTGGGGCCGATGCGGGCGAGGCTTGTGATTGCCGACGCAGGTATCGATCAGAATGTGTCTACCACTGACTTCGAGCAGCCAGCTATGGACGCTGAGCTTCAGGAAGCCCGAGGGCTCGTCATAGTGGTCAGGTACCAACCAACGCCGATGCCGTTGCACGACCTCCGGCCGCCAGTCGGGAAAAAAGGTCTTGGCGTCGAAGTTCGGCTCGTACGACTCCTCGATGCGCCGCACCGTAGCGGCACCGAGTTTCACGTCGGTCATGCTCTTCCCCCTGCTACGAGCTTAGCGGGACCGGGGAGGTGCCGGGAAGGCCGCCGTTTCGTTTGTTAGAATGGCAAGCGCCGCGCTTCGATCTTCCGCAGATGCCGGTGCTCGAGGACCGCGATGCCTGCGCCACCCAAAGGAACGATCGCCAGCAGAACGATGAAATGCACTCCGAGCGTCCAACCGTCGAACATGTCTGGAACCAGGGCGCCAAGCGTCACCGTCGAAATGAAAAACAGTATCACGAAAGCAAGCCCACACACGGCGCCCATCATCGCAGCGACCATCGCCGTCGATGCCATGCTATGGCCAATGTAGTAGCTCAAAGCGAAAGCAGCACCACAAGCGACAAGGGCGGTGACGCTTTCCATAGGCACTCCTCCTTCGACGCTGCTCGACTGCAAGAAAGCTGTGAGAAATCCGAGCCAACGCTGTCCTTAAAGTGATAGTTTGAGCCGTTCGCCTGGCTTTTGAACCTTCTAAATGCGCATGTCTGACCATCGATTGCCTTGGATTTCCGCATCGGAACTCACAACACTTTATTCCAGGCGCGAACTCTCGCCAGTCGAAGTGGCCAAAGCCGCGTTGGAACGTGCGACGAGGCTGCAACCTCATCTCAATGCGCTTGTTCTGACCAATGTCGACTCTGCCATGGCAGCAGCTCGCGCCTCCGAGGATCGCTGGCAAAAAGGGGCGCCGTGGTCTGCCCTCGATGGGGTACCGACAACAATCAAGGATACCACCCAAGTCAAAGGCTGGCCGACCCGCAATGGCTCGCACGCCACCGACGAGACACCCGCCGTCGAGAGCGCGCCCGCGGTGGAAAGATTTCAGGCCGCAGGCCTGGTCATCATCGGCAAGTCCGCGACACCCGAGTTTGGCTGGAAGGCGCTGACCGACTCTCCACTGCAAGGCACTACGCGGAATCCTTGGAATCTCGGCCACTCTCCGGGCGGGTCGTCGGGTGGGGCCTCGGCGTTGACCGCCGCCGGCATCAACCCATTCAATCACGGGAATGATGGTGGCGGCTCGATCCGCATCCCAGCTGCCCATACCGGTCTGGTTGGGTTGAAGCCAAGTTACGGCCGGATTGCCCACTATCCTGCCGATTCACCTTTTGCCGACGTCGTTAGCCAGGGCGTTCTCGCACGCACCGTCCTCGACACGGCATTGGCTCTGAACGTTCTTGCTGGTCCGGACGCTCGAGACTGGCGCTCCCTGCCACGGGAACCACGGGACTACATCGTTGGACTCGACACGGGAGTGCGCGGCTGGAAAGTCGGTCTCAGTCTCGATTTCGGCCATGTCGAAGCCGACCCGGAAGTCCAACAGCTGGTCGAGGAGGCGGCTCGGCAGTTCGAGCATCTCGGGGCGCATGTCGAGCTGGTCGGACCGCTGATTGAGCCCTTGCAGAAGGATTTCGAGCCGCTGTGGATCGGCAGCTTCGCAACGCGCCTGCGGCAAATTCCGACGCAGCTTCACGGCAAGCTCGATCCCGGCTTCCGGGCCGCTGCCGAAAAGGGCATGAGCATCTCCCTTGCCGATTATGCGCGCTCCTACGAGGCGAGGTCGTGCCTCGCCCGACAGCTCGCTCTCTGGCATCAAGGCTACGACCTATTGCTTGCCCCAGTGACACCGACGACCGCACCGGTCGTCGGTACGCTATACAACTCGGACGCCTTCCCGCGATGGACAAAGGGGGCACCCTATACCCTGCCTTGCAACCTGACGGGGCAGCCAGCGGCTTCTATGCCCGCTGGGCTGACCAGGGCCGGCCTGCCCGTCGGCATCCAGCTCATCGGTCCGCCCCGCGCCGACCATGTCGTCCTGCGCGCCATGCGCGCCTATGAAGGGATTGGCCACTGGACTTGGCCACAGACGAGGGTTCTCGACACGCTAGCCCCGCTTTGAAGACCGGCCCACGGGGAATTGAATTGGGCGAGCCAACCTGTCTGGCGACAATGGCGGCACCGGGCCACCGGGAACCAGGGAGGGGATGACATGCAGATCAAGATGAAGCTCATGGCCGTCGCTGCGGCGACCGCCGTCGCGGCAATCGTTGGCAGCTCGCAGGCGCAAACGCCGCCGCCGCAATTTCCGGATATGACGTTCTTCGTGACCAGTATCGGCGGCCCCCAAGGGGCAAACTATGGCGGCCTGGAAGGCGCCGATCGGCATTGCCAGACTCTGGCTGCCAAGGCCGGCGCCGGCAACAAGACCTGGCGGGCCTATCTCAGCACGCAGGCCGTCGGTGGCGCCGCAGCCGTCAATGCCAGAGACCGGATTGGCAAGGGTCCGTGGGTCAATGCCAAAGGTGCGACGATTGCCGTCAGCGTCGAGGATCTGCACTCCCCCAACAACAAGATTTCGGCTGAAACGATCGTCGCCGAAACCGGACGCCTCGTTCCAAGCCGTCTGTACACAGTCAATCAACATGACATCTTGACTGGCTCTCAACCGGACGGAACGGCCTTCTCGCCGGACAAAGACATGACTTGCGGCAACTGGACCAAGAGCGGCGAAGGCAATGCCATGGTTGGCCACGGTGACCGCATGGGGCTGCGCGACGATGATGCTGCGAAGTCGTGGAATTCGTCGCACCCCTCGCGTGCCTGCGATGCTGCGTCGCTGGTTGCGACTGGCGGTGCGGGTCTGCTCTATTGCTTCGCCACGAACTGACGGAGTTCGACGCCGCCAGCCTCGGATTGACGGCAGCCAAGCAAGCAAAAGGCCGGCAGCTGACTGACCGCTGCCGGCCTTGTGCGTTTCCAGAGCTGGCACCGGCTCCAAGCTGAAAAACTCGATGAGACTTCAGTCGAGATCCATGCCGTCCATGCCGGCGTTCTTACGTGCCTTGCGCGCAAGTTCCGTCAACACCTTGCCGGCCTGATATGGATCCAGCACCTGCTCCGCAGTGGGGCCCTTGTGCCAGCCCTCGGCAGCGGCGAACTGGCCATTTCCCGCTTGAAAGACGCGACCGGTGACTTCTCGACTCTCTTCGCTCACCAACCAAGTGGCGACAGGAGCAATCCACTTGGGATCGCGCCGCTTCTTGTCCTCGTCGCTGTACTCGCGCAGATCTTCGGTCATGCGCGTGAAAGCCGATGGTGAAATCGAGTTCACGGTGATGCCGTAGCGCCCCAGTTCGCGCGCCGCAATGATCGTGAAGGCCGCGATGCCAGCCTTGGCCGCCCCATAGTTGGTCTGGCCGATGTTGCCGTAGATACCCGACACAGAAGTGGTCGTGATGATACGCGCATCGACCGGTCCACCTTTCAGTTTGGCCTGATCACGCCAATAGGCAGCCGCGTGG
>VGCQ01000454.1 GCA_016870055.1 Alphaproteobacteria bacterium
CGCCGAGCTGGTGGCGCGACAGGGCGTGACGGTGCACCGGCCGCAGCGGCTGCAGGGCGACGAGCGCACCTTCATGGCGCCCAATGGCGAAGGCGCCCAACTCTTCCCGCGCGACGCCATGATCGTGATCGGTGACCACGTCATCGACGGATCGTTGCGGCTCGCCTGCCGCCAACGCGAGCGCTTCGGATTGCGGCCGATCATCCATCGGATGATGCAGCGCGGCGCCAAGTGGTCGAGCGTACCGCTCGGCTCGCCGGCTTGCGTCGACGGCCCGTTCCTCGAGGGCGGCGATACCCTGCTCAATGGTCGCGAGATCTATGTCGGCATTTCCGGCTGCGCGTCGGATCTCGGCGGCGTCGACTGGCTGCAGGGTTTGCTGGGTGAACGCTATCGCGTGATCCCCGTCGCCATGAAGTCGCACGTGCTGCACCTCGATTGCTGCCTGTCGATGATCCAGCCGGGCTTGCTGATCTGGTGTCCCGAGAAGTTCGTCGACGGCCTTCCGGTGGCGCTGCGCGACTGGGACAAGATCGCGGTCTCGGCCGACGAAGCCAACCTGCTCGCCACCAATGCCCTGATCCTGGAACCCGGGCATGTCATCGTCGACGCCGACAACGGCCGCGTGATCGACGAGTTGCGCCGGCGCAAGGTCGAGGTGATCCCCATCCCGTTCGATGCGCCGATCTCGACGGGCGGCGGCCTGCGCTGCGCCCACCATCCGCTGCTGCGCGAGAGCGTGCTGACTTAAGCGCCTTTCTTCGGCGTCCGGTCGAAGACGATCGGCTTGGGCCGGCTCAGCCGCTTGCCGATGTGCACGCCGAGCGAGCGCAACAGCATCGCGACCTGGCCGCCGACGAAGCGCAGCAGCACCAGCGCGAAGCGGCCGGGCGACATCTCGCCGCCGCGGATGAAGTTGTGGCCGGCGCGCAGGAAGGTCGTGGCGCAGAACAGCACCCAGGCCAGAGTCACGAAGAAAAGGGTCCACAGCAATGGCGCCAGCGACGGCGCCAGCAGTCCGGCCAGCAGGCCGGAGACGACGCCGACCAGCAGCACCGGCTGGTTCAACGCCATGCAGAGATGCAGGAGCGCCGCTAGCTTGGCCGACGGCGTGATGTCGGCGCTCCTCAGGAGCGGCCAGACCATGCGCAGCCCGACATGGCGGAAACCGTCCTGCCAGCGCTGCTGCTGGCGCAGCCAGGTTTGGCTGTCGGCCGGGAGCTCGCCCGGCACCGGCACGCTGGTCAGGAACAGCGCCCGCCAGCCCTTCACCCAGCCGCGATAGGTGAGGTCGAGGTCCTCGGTGACGGTGTCGCCCTTCCAGCCGCCACCCGCCTCGACGGCGGCGCGCTGCCAGATGCCGCAGGTGCCGTTGAAGGGCAACGGATGGTTGGCCCAGCAGCGCGTCGCCTGTTCGATGCCGAGATGGGCGTCGAGCGTCACCATTTGCATCTCGGTGAGCGCATTCTCGTGCGGATTGAGGAAATCGAACCGCGCCTGCACGAATGCCCAGTCGGGATTGGCGAAAAACGGCCGCATGCAGGTCCGCAGGAAATCGGCCGGCGGCACGTAGTCGACATCGAAGATGGCGAAGTAGTCGTGCGGCGTCTGCTGCATGGCTTCGTGCAAGGCGCCGCCCTTGAAGCCGCTGCGGTCGGTGCGCTGCAGGGCCACGATATCGAAGCCCTTGGCGCGCAGCTCGGCCACCACCGTGCGGGCCAGATCGGCGGTGTCGTCGGTGCTGTCGTCGAGAACCTGGATGTGCAGCTTGTCGCGCGGCCAGTCCAGCCGTGCCGCCGCTTCGATGCCGCGCTGCAGCACGCCGCCCTCGTTGAACGACGGGATCTGGACCACGACGTGCGGCAGCTCCGCGTCGGGCGGCAGCGGGGTGGCGAGCAGCGTCTCCTCGCGGCGCAGCCCCCATTCGCGCAGGCGGTGATTGAGGACGACCATGTAGAGCAGGCTGCCGATGAAAGCCGCCAGCAGAGCGCAGCACACCGCGAACAGCACGGCGAGCAACAGAGCCAATGTCGCGACGATCGCCATCACGCGCCGACCTTGGGCGTGCGCTTGAACTCGGTCTTGCGCCCGAGCCCTGCGCTCACGATGGCGCCGGCATTGGCCGCCGCGAGATAAACGATCAGGGCCGGCACGCTGGCCGCGGTCGCCAGGTAGCGCAGCAGGTCGCCGCGCGCCAGGCGACGATAGGCGCTCCAGGTCGTGCCGAACAGCACGGCCAGCATGGCGATCAACCACAGCCACAGCAGGAAACGGAAAAGGCCGATCAGGTAGCCATGGCCGAGCACGGACAGGATCAGCGCCACGATGCCCACTGCCAGGACCGGGAAAACGAGTTGCTGGCCGAGCGCAACGGTCGTCGCGGCTTTGGCCTCGTCCGACCAACCAGAACGCCAGATCGGCCCAAGCAACTTGCGCGCGACTTGCACGAAGCCCTTCGACCAGCGGCTCTGCTGGGCGCTGAAATCATCGAGCTTGGCCGGTAGTTCGCCGACCACGTGCGGTTCCATCAGGAAGACGCCGTGCCGGCCGGCGAGATAGGTGCGCAGCACGAGGTCGAGGTCCTCCGACAGCGTGTCGTGCGACCAGCCACCCGCCTCCTCGACTGCGGCACGGCGCCAGATGCCGCCCGTGCCGTTGAACTGGAACGGCACGCCGCGGCGAGCGCGCACGTCCTGCTCGACGGCAAAGTGGGCGTCCTGCATCAGCCGTTGCGCCCGAGTCAGCCAATTCTTCTCGCCGTTGCCCCACTCGATGCGCGTCTGCACGAATGCCGCCCGCGGCTCGGCGAGCAGCGCCGCCATGGCGCCGCGCAGCCAGCCGGGCGGCGCCACGAAATCGGCGTCGAACACCGCGACATAGGGAGCATCACAGAGCGCCATGCCTTCGGCCAGCGCCCCGGCCTTGAAACCGGTGCGATCGTGCCGCCGGACATGGACGACATCGACGCCGCCGCGCCGCAACCGCGCCACCGCGTGGACGGCGATGTCGGACGTGAGGTCGGTGCTGTCGTCGAGCAGCTGGATGGTCAGCCGATCGCGTGGCCAGTCGAGGCTGGCCGCCGCCGCCAGCACGCGTTCGACGACCAGGGGCTCGTTGTAGACGGGAATCTGAATCAGCACCCGCGGCAACTCCTCCGGCAGGGAGGTGTCGCCGGTGTCGGCAGCCGGCGATTCGAACGACCAATAGATCAAATAGAGGAAGTACCCGGCGACGACGAACTGGACGACCAGGCAAAGGAAAACGATGAAGTCGATGGCCGAGAGCAGCACGGCTGTCCCGCCAGTCAGTGATAGTGGATCGGCACGTCGAAGCAGCGCCCGTCCTCGATATGGAGGCGGCGCGAAGCCACGTCGAAAATGCGCTCGTCGTGGGTCGAGAGCACGACGGCACACTTGGCGCGCATGGCGAGATCCTTGAGCTGGTCGACGACCAGACGGCCGGCGACGCGGTCGAGGGCCGAGGTCGGCTCGTCGGCGATGATGAGATCGGGCAGGCCGATCATGACGCGGGCGATGGCGACACGCTGCTGCTGGCCGCCCGACAGCTCGTCCGGCCACGACGCCGCCTTGTCGCCCAGTCCGAGCAACGCCAGCAGATGGCGCGCGCGCGGTTCGTCCCATTTGGGGTCCGACAGCGGCGTCGTCGACACC
>VGCQ01000455.1 GCA_016870055.1 Alphaproteobacteria bacterium
TGTCGGTGGTCGAGCATATCGCCGATCGCGTCGCCGTCATGTATCTCGGCACCCTGGTCGAGGTCGCCAGCCGCGACCGCATCTGGCGCAGCCCGCAGCATCCCTACACCAAGGCGCTGCTGGAGGTGGCACCGGTCGCCAATCCCAAGCTCGCCCGCACCCGGCGGCGCACCGTCCTGCAGGGCGAGCTGCCGAGTCCGATCGACCCGCCGGCCGGCTGCCCCTTCCACTCGCGCTGTCCGATCGCCCAAGATCGATGCAAGGTCGACACGCCGGCGCTGCGACCGCTGGCCGACGGCACGCTGGCGGCGTGCCATTTCATCTGAGTAGGCTATGATCGCGACATGAGAACGTCGATCGCCGCGCTCCTGGCGGCAGCCTTGTTCGCCCCTTCCCTGGCCGGCGCTCAGACCATGGCGTTCGGTTGCCCCGCTTCCGGCACGATTTTCACCTACGACAGCGGCACCAAGGTGGTGGCCAAGGGCCGCGACGGCATGGACTGTCTGATGGAGACCGTGGGCGGCAAGCCCTACAAGCTGCGGGCGCTGCTGTTCGACAACCCTTCGCCCGACGGCCGCGATATGTCGGCTTTCATCGCGGCACTCCGGCCCGAGCGCCTATGGCCGCTTGAAGTCGGCAAGAAGATCGAGGCTCACTACAGTGCGGGCGGCCGCACCTGGAACTATGTCCTCACCGTCGCACGCTACGAGAAGCGCACCGGTCCGGGCGACGCCATGATCGACACCTTCCTGGTCGAGATGCAGGAGCAGGGCAAGGGCGGCCAGCGCGCGCTCTCGCGCTGGTGGATCGCCCCCGCCGACAACTACGCCGTCCGCTTCGATTTCAGCGACGGTAGCGGCCGCGCCAACCGCGCCGTGGTGACCAGCGTCACGCGCTGACCATCGAAAGCCAGCGGCTGATCGTTGCCGCGCCACAGCTTCTCGACGGCCTGATAGGGCTTGCCGCCAAGCCCGAAGCACAGGGCGATAGCAGGCTCCGTCTTCAGACCCTGCCGCTTCAGCCGCCGGATCGCCACCCGTGCGCGCCGCCCGGCAAGGCGCAGCAGGTCGGCCTCGACCATCAAGTGGATGTAGGCGCGCTGGCGCGACGTCTCGACCGGCATGCCGACGATCTCGAACAGCGTCGAGCCGCACGTGAAACGGCAGACGACGGCGGGATGTTGCTGCAAGGTCGTCGTGCGTACTGCAAAGCGAGGCCACGCACCGAATCGCTGCCGCAGCAGCGCCTTGAACTTGCCCGGCGACTTGGCACAGCAGACGATGTCGAGATCGCTGCCGGGCAAGTGGACGTCGATCGGCAGCGTGCCGACGATCAGCGGCGCGTACGCCTCCAGCACTTGCAGGATCCGGGTCTGCGTGATGGCTGTGGCGGCGGCCCGTTGCATGCCGTCGCCCCGCCGCAGATGCCTCAGGATCAGCCGATTGTGATCCTCGAGAGGCCAGCGGGCCGGCGATCGGCCGGCATGCCTCAACGGAATGTTCCAAGCTCGGTATTGGCGCCGCAGATCAGCGTCGCGACCCGTTCGCCCGCCGCCGGGCGATAGGCACCCGACATCAAAGCGGCGAGGCCGGTGGCGCCGGCCGGCTCGGCGATGATCCGCAACTCGTCCCACAGTGCGCGCTGCGCAGCGCGCACTGCGTCGTCGGTCACCAGCACCGACTGGCGCACCAGCTTCTGCGCGACCTCGAAGTTGGGTGCGCCGATGCGGCTCGCGCCCAAGGCGTCGGCGGCGATACCGGAGATCGCGACCTCGACCGGCCGGCCGGCACGCAGCGCCTCGTGCAAGGTCGGCGTGCCCTCGGTCTCGACCGCCACGACCTTCGACCGCTCGCCGATCGCCACGGCGCAACCGGCGATCAGTCCACCGCCGCCCACGGCAACCAGGAGGGTGTCGAACGCGGCTTGCTCGGCGAACTCCAACGCCACGCTGCCGGCGCCGGCGAACACCACCGGATCGTCATAGGCCGCCACGGCGAGCGCGCCGGTCTCGGCGGCACGTCGCTCCGAGGCCGCCCGCGCTTGGGCATAGACCTCGCCGATCTGGTGGACGATCGCACCATAGCTCCTGAGCCGCGCCACCTTGGCCGGCGAGGCGATGGTCGGCACGAAGATCTCGGCCTTGTGGCCGAGCGCGCGGGCGGCATAGGCCGCGGCAGCGCCGTGGTTGCCACCCGACGCGGCGATGATGCCGGCGGCCGGCACCTGGGAGGCGAGCAATTTGTGGAAGGCGCCGCGACCTTTGAACGAGCCGCTCACTTGCAGCGATTCGAGCTTCAGCGCCAGGGGCGCCGTGACGCCGAACCCACCGGCCGGCAACTCGAGCGCGGGCGTGCGGCGGACCTGCGATGCGATCAGACGCCACGCCGCCTCGACGTCGGTGCGTGAAATCACCGGCGGCAGGCCGCGACGTGGCGCAGATAGTGGTCGAAGTCGGGCGTTGCGGCGCGCGGGTCCTTGGCCGCCTCGTCGTAGCGGCGCAGCCGCACCGCCTCGGCGTGGTGCGGGTTGGCACGGAATGCTTCGACTTCGCCGGGCGACATCAACCCGCCCTGCAGCTCGAGACTGAGCACCGAGTCGGAGGAAAGCTTGCTGAAATAGTCGGACTCGACCGTGCAGAGATAACGCTTGGCTTCGACATGCAGTCGGACCGGTTCGCTCACCGCGGGCCCGAACCGCTCGGCCAGCCATTCCGCGCCCAGCGCCTCGTGGTGGTCGTCGACGCCGCGCGCCGCCGGGTTCTCGCCGAGATGGTGGATCATGTGACCGACATCGTGCAGCAGGGCGGCAAGCACAGTGGCGGGCGGCGCACCGTCGGCCTCGGCATGGGCCGCCGACTGCAGCGCGTGCTGGAGCTGGTTGATCTCGCTCAGCCCGTAGCGCTTGGTGGCGCGACCGACGAAGATCTCTAGAAGTTCCTGGCGCAGGGGATCGCTCATGCTCCCTGTCTAGCACGAACCGGCCCATGGCCGGGAATCGTCGCCAGGGCGTGGCGCAGCGGATCGGGCCGCCAGGCGCGCGTCATGAAGTCGCCATGCAGGTCGAGACCACCACAGGCCACGAACGCCGCCGTGCCTGGCGTGAGGGTTGCCGGCAGGTTCTTGGCGTAAGGCACGCGCCTCTTGTCGAGCAGAGCCTGCAGGGTCGCGTTCTCGGTCTTGGTCGAATCGGTATAGGCGCTCAGCAGGAAGGCCTGACGACGGTTGGCAGCGAACCAGGCGGCATATTTGTCCTCCTCGCCATAGAGCGCGTCCATCAGGATCGCGCCCTTGAAGCGATGGTTGGCGCCGCCGTGATGCAGTGCGTAGGCCGCCGAGAGGTAGCCGCCGCTATAGGCCACGACCACCACCGACGCGAGGTTGAAGGTGCGGCCGGCGGCGCGAGTGCCGGAGAGCCGCATCAGCCGCTCGGCCGCCTCGTCGAGGTAGGTCGCGAAGTGGCCAGGCTTCCAGAAGCCTCCGGCGCTGGAATCGGCGGCATCGACGGCAAGCTGCGGCGCCACCAGGGCGGCGTTGAGGCCGGACTCCGCGACCTGGCGCGGCACGGCTTGGCGCACCACCACGTCGCGCTCCAGCGTGGCGCCCTGGCCGTGCAGATAGAGCACGATCAAAGCCGGCCGCC
>VGCQ01000456.1 GCA_016870055.1 Alphaproteobacteria bacterium
AACTGATGCACCGCACCAGAACAGCCGCACAGGCTGCCAGCGCCGGCCAACGCCAGGAACGATCGACGCCGCATGCACACCCCCTCTACCCGTGGTTGCGGCTCCCGGAAGAATGCTACCCGGTCGGCCGAGACGGAGTCAACGCGGCCGCTGGCGCAGATAGATGAACCAATAGACCCCGCCGACCAGCCCGCCGCCGCCAATGATGTTGCCGATCGTCACCGGGACCAGGTTGGCGACGAAGGCAGACCAGGTGAGCGCGGCGAAGTCGGCTGGCGTGGCGCCAAGCTGCAACCACAGCTCGGCCGGCGCCCAGGCCTTGATGAACAAGCCGAGCGGCAGGAGGTACATGTTGGCCACCGAGTGCTCGAAGCCCGCCACGACGAAGGCCGAGACCGGGAAAATCACGGCCAGCACCTTGTCGGCCGTGGTGCGCGCGCCGAGCGTCAGCCAGACCGCGAGGCAGACCAGGACGTTGCACAAGATGGCGAGGAACAGGGCGTGGTCGAATGGCTCAACGGCCTTGCCGAGCGCAAGGTCGAGGGCAACGACCGCAACGACGCCTTTGCCGGCGAGGTACTGGCCCGACAGAAAAACCAGCCCAGCAGTGCCCAACGCCCCAACGAAGTTGCCGAGATAGACGATCGCCCAGGCGCGCAGCACCTCGCCCAACCGTACCTTGCGGCTGGCCAGCGCCATCACCATCAGCGCGTTGCCGGTGAAGAGTTCCGCACCGCCCACGACAACCAGGATCAGGCCCAGGCAAAACACCAGGCCGGCCAGCAGGCGGGCAACGCCCCAGGGCAAGGTACCAGCCGTTCCCGCCAGCACAGTAGTGGCGAACATGGCGCCCAATGCGATGAAGGCGCCGGCCAGCACGGCCAGGCCAAGCAGACTCGCCGCATCGAGCCTGGTCTTCTGCACACCCACCGCCTCGGCCTTCTCGGCAATCTCGGAGGGCAGCAGGGCATCGATGCCGCCGGGCGCAGGATGGTTGGCGTCGCTCATGGCATCTCCATCGTCGGCCGGCATTTCTAGCACCCATCGAAGGGTCTCTCGACGGCTGCCCATCCGTCGACGCGGCGGGACAATTCCGCAGGTGCGGTCGAAAGATTTGCTTCCCGCCGACGATTCCGCAGACAATATTCCTCCGCGGGAGGGGTCATGCCGAAGGATGTCAGTGCGTCGCAGAGGCCGGTCGTCCAAAGCTGGTCGGCAGGCAGGCCCGCACCCGATCTTTCGCAGCCCAGCGCCGACCGCATCGCCTGCACGACCTGTTACATGTGCGCCTGCCGCTGCGGCATCAAGGTCCACATCAAGGACGGTCGCATCCGTTACATCGAAGGCAACCGCGACCATCCAGTCAACAAGGGCGTGCTGTGCGCCAAGGGCTCGGCCGGCTTAATGAACCACTACTCGCCGGCACGTCTGCGCAAGCCCTTGAAGCGGACCGGCCCGCGCGGCTCGGGCCAGTACGAGGAGATCGAGTGGGGCGAGGCGCTGGCCACGGCGACCAGCTGGCTGAAGGCGATCCGCGACAGCGATCCGCGCAAGCTCGCCTTCTTCACCGGCCGCGACCAGAGCCAGGCGCTGACCGGCTGGTGGGCGAGCCAGTTCGGCACACCCAACTACGCCGCCCATGGCGGCTTCTGCTCGGTCAACATGGCAGCGGCCGGCCTCTACACGATCGGCGGCTCGTTCTGGGAGTTCGGCGAGGCCGACTGGGAGCACACCCGCTACTTCCTGATGTTCGGCGTGGCCGAGGATCACGATTCCAACCCGATCAAGATCGGCCTGGGCAAGCTCAAGACCCGCGGACAGGCCAAGTTCGTCTCGGTCAACCCGGTCCGCACCGGCTATTCGGCGATCGCCGACGAATGGATCGGCATCCGGCCCGGTACCGACGGCCTGTTCGTCCTGGCGCTGATCCAGGAGCTGCTGCGCGCCGGCAAGATCGACGAGGAGTATTTGCGCCGCTACACCAATGCCGCCTGGCTGGTGATTCAGGCACCCGGTGCCGATGACGACGGCCTGTTCGCCCGCGACGCGGCAGGCCAGCCACTGGTGTTCGACGAGGCGCTGGGCAAGATCACGCCGGTGCATCAGCCAAACGGCAAGCCGAGCCTAGCCGGCAAGGTGACGCTGTCCGATGGTCGCGCCGTCGTGCCGGCCTTTCACCTGGTGGCCAAGCGTTGCCTCGATCCGCGCTACGCTGCGGAGTCGGTGGCCGAGGAGACTGGCATCGATGCGCGCGTCATCAAGCGCATCGCGGCCGAGCTGGCGCACGCGGCTTTCGAGCAGACCGTGACGATCGACCAGCCATGGACCGATTGGACGGGCCGCCGACACGACAGAATGGTCGGTCGGCCGGTCGCGATGCACGCCATGCGCGGCATCTCGGCCCATTCCAACGGCTTCCACACCTGTCGCGCCATCCATGTCCTGCAAATGATCCTGGGCGCCGTCGATACGCCCGGCGCCTTTCGCTACAAGCCACCCTTCCCGCGACCGATCCCGCCGACCATCAAGCCGACCGGCCACGCCAAGGACCTGTACCCCGGCAAGCCGATGCCCGGTCCGCCGCTCGGCTTCCCGACATCGCCGCAGGAGCTTCTGGTCGATCCCGATGGCACGCCGCGCCGCCTCGACAAGGCGTATTCATGGGAGGCGCCGCTCGCCGCCCACGGCTTGATGCACCAGGTGATCCGCGGTGCCTGGGCGGGCGAGCCCTACAAGATCGATACGCTGTTCCTGTTCATGGCCAACATGAGCTGGAACTCGTCGATGAACACCGCTGGCACCATCGACATGCTGACCGACAAGGATCCGGCGACCGGCGAGTACAAGATCCCGCGCATCATCTATAGCGACGCCTATGCCAGCGAGATGGTGGCCTACGCCGACCTGATCCTGCCCGACACGACCTACCTCGAGCGCTGGGACTGTATCTCGCTGCTCGACCGGCCGATCTGTGACGCCGACGGCGCCGCCGATTCGATCCGCCAGCCGGTCGTGCCGCCCGATCGCGATGTGCGGCCGTTCCAGGACGTACTGCTCGAGCTCGGCGCACGGCTCGGCCTGTCGGCGTTGGTCAAGGACGACGGCAGCCCGCGCTATCCCGGCGGCTATGCCGACTATCTGGTGCATCACGAGCGCAAGCCCGGTGTCGGCATGCTGGCCGGCTTCCGCGGCCCCGCTGGCGACAAACAAGGGGTCGGCGCGCCGAATGAGCGACAGCTCGACGCCTATGTCGCCAACGGCTGTTTCTGGCGCGGCGAAGTGCCGGCGAGCGCCCGCTATTTCAAGCACGCCAACCGCGACTACCTGGAATGGGCGACCGCTCTCGGGCTGATCGACAAGGCCGAACCGATCGTCCTGCAGTTCTACAGTGAGGTGCTGCAGCGCTTCCGCCTGGCCGCGCAGGGCCACGGACCGGTGCAGCCGCCGGCCGAGCATCGCAGCCGCATCGCGACCTACTTCGATCCGCTGCCGCTCTGGTACATGCCGTTCGAGGAAGCAGCGGTCGACCGTGATGCCTTCCCGCTGCATGCCGTCACCCAGAGACCCATGGCGATGTACCACTCTTGGGGCTCGCAGAACGCCTGGCTACGCCAGATTCACGGCGACAATTTCCTGC
>VGCQ01000457.1 GCA_016870055.1 Alphaproteobacteria bacterium
GCAAAGCAACACAAGGCCGGCGGCCGCGGACACGCGTCTCGAGATCATAAAGAAAGTGCTCCCGCAGATAACTCCACGGGAGCACTATGATCCAAGCGTCTGGCGAGGAAAAGATCAGGCCACTAGGCCTTGGTCCCTGTCATTTCCGCAATCTTCGGCCACATCTTGTCCTTCCAGCCGGCATTGCCGGTGACGGTGAGCACGATCTTGCCGTCCTGGACAAGGATGAAACGTGGCGTCGCCGTAGCGCGGGTCTTGCCTTCCTCACCGTCGAGGAAAGTCGTGCGGATCGCTTTGGCGGCGGCTGGCCAACTCGCTTCGGCCGTTATCAAGTCGGCGTTGGCGGGATAGACCACCTGGAAATCGATTTTGGCGAAGGCGTCAGATTTCTTGAGTTCGGGTTCGGACTGGGCACGCCAGATCTTACATCCCCCTCAAAGCTCGTGGCCGACGAAGACCAGCGTCGGCTTGCCCGCCTGGGCCTGCACGACGCCGGCCAATGACGATGTGGTGGCCATCGCCAGGCCCCCCACCATCACAGACCTTCTTTTGAACATGCGATTTGTCTCCCGTGGAACCGTTCCACGGGCCGACTATGGCGATAGATGCACGCGCGGTGAAGCCGGCTAATCCCGGCCTCACCGTCTTGTGAGCAGATGGTGGCCCGGCCGGGTTCAGGCCGCCGCCCGCTTCTTGGTCTCCTCGACGATGCGCTCGGCGGCGCGTCCGACCAGCTCCTGAAGATGGTCGAACTCGGTGCGGTAGGTGCCGACACCCTGGGTCACCGAGCGGATCTCGACGATCATGTCGGCAATTTCGGACTCCGGCATCAGGGCCGAGACCTCGTCCCAGCCGTTCCAGCCGTCGCGGGCGTCGTAGCCCAGGAGCTGGCCGCGGCGGCCCGAGATCAGCCGCTGGATGCGTGGTGTGGCCTCGTTGGGCGCCGCCACGGTGACCTTTAGGATGGGCTCGAGCAGCACCGGCCGGCACTTGGCCAAGCCCTCGGTCATGGCGATGCGCGCCGCCATCTTGAACGACATCTCCGAGCTGTCGACGCTGTGGTACTGGCCGTCGAACAGCGTGACTTCGAGGTCGACCACCGGCTGGCCGAGCGGCCCTTCTTTCAGATGGTCGACCAAGCCTTCCTCGACTGCCGGGATGAAGTTGCGCGGCACGACGCCGCCCACGATCTTGTCGACGAAGCGGAAGCCCGAGCCGCGCGGCAAGGGCTTGATCTCGACCTTGATGTCGGCGAACTGACCATGGCCGCCAGTCTGGCGCTTGTAGCGCGCGTGCTGCTGCGTGCCGGCTTGGATGGTCTCGCGATAGGCGACGCGCGGCGGCGCGGTGTCGACCGCGACATTGTAGCGGCCAGCCAGCTTGTCGATCGCCACCTTGAGGTGCATCTCGCCCTGCCCCTTGAGCAGCAACTCGTGGGTCTCGCCGCGCGCCTCGTAAGCAAGCGACGGGTCCTCCTCGACGATCTTGTGCAGGGCGCCCGACAGCTTGACCTCGTCGTTGCGGTTCTTGGCGACCATCGACAGCGCGAACACCGGCGGATCGGCAGCCGGGAAGTCGGCCGTGGCGGCGATGCCCGATGCGGCCAGGGTCTGGCCGCTCGACAGCGTGTCGGCCTTGGCCAGCGCCACGATCTCGCCGGCCTTGGCCTCGGCGATCTTGTCGAGGCGCTGGCCGAACGGGCGCAGCAGCGTGCCGATGCGCTGCCCGCCGACACTCTGGCCCTCGACCAGGGCGCCTGACCAGACGCGGCAGAGCGACAGCTTTCCGGTGTGGCTCTGATGCAGGACCTTGAAGCACTCGGCCACCGCTGCGCCGTTGGACGCCAGCGCCCGCCGCTTGGCGGTCTCGCCGACGAACGGCGTGTCGTGGCGCAGCGCCTTCAAAAGCCGGCGCACGCCGTTCTCGCGGTCGCCGGCGCCCAGCAGCACCGGCGCGATCTGGTCGGCGCCGAACTCGTCGTGCAGGTCGCGGTAGATCAGCGACTTCTCCGGCGCGATGTCTTCGATGAGCTGTTCGAGGAGCTGATCGTCGAACTCCGAAAGCGTCTCCAGCATCTCGCGCCGCGCCTCGGCCTCGCGCGGCAGGATCTCGGCCGGCATTTCGATGAGGTCGGAGGCGCCGCTCGACTTGTAACGGTAGGCGCGCTCGCTCACCAGGTCGACATAGCCCACCGTCTCGTCGCTGCCGTCGGTGGCAGTCTGGCGGATCGGCACTTGGCGCAGCACCAGCTTGCGCGACGACACGGCCTGCAGCGCCGACAGCATGTCGCGTACGCGGACCTCGGCGGAATCGATCTTGTTGATGAAGATGATGTGCGGGATATGGCGGTCCTCGATGAATTTCAGGAGTGGCGTCAGCGCCACCACGCGCTCGGGCGAGGGCTCGCAGACCAGCACGGCCGCGTCGCACACCGACAGCGCCGCAAAGGTATCGTGCTGGAACTCGATCGAGCCGGGAACGTCGAGGAAGGTCCATTGGTCGCCGAGATAGTCGACCGAAGCGACATTCAGCTCCGTGCCCATGCTGCGCTTGCGCGCCTCCGGCGCGCCGTCGCCGATCGAGGTGCCGGCGCGCGTCGAGCCGCGCCGGCCGACGGCCCCCGTGGCGAAGAGGATGCTCTCCAGCAGGCTGGTCTTGCCGGAGAGATACGGCCCGCACAGCGCCACCACGCGATGCGCGCCGCTGCCTGGTCTGCCTCCGGCGATGATCTCGGATTTGATGTCGGCCATGACAACGTCCTCCTCCTGCGCGTTCTTTGGCGCACAAAAGCTCCGGACGGGGTCGCTACGGAACTCGGCCGGAGCGAAGTCTTGCCATGGAAATCGTTTCACCCCGACGAAAGTGAGTCAATGCGCCTACCGGGACTATCTCCTGGTTGTTTGGTCGAAGGCGCTGAATGTGTCCGCTTCGTTGGACGCTCCGCCACAAAACCAGCCTGTCGTGGGCGAGTGTGGATAATTACTGTTGTAATATTACTATCTTTATAATACAGTGCTCTGGTTATGGGAGGATGGCGATGTTCAGGTTTTTCCCGACAGGCCCGCTAGCGCGCTTTCGCACGGAAGATCCGGAACCCGAAGTTCCCGGCTTTCGCCGTGCACTGGAGGGACAGTTGCGACCTGATCCACCGACGATCGGCCTGTCGCGCTGGCGGCCGGCAGCCAATCCGACGCTCGACTTTGACCCCGATCCTCTCGGGCAGTCGTCATCGACGCCGGACTTTCAGCCCGTTGCCCACGGCGATCGCATGTGCGAAGCCTGCAAAGGAGGCCGATCGTCGGGCATGACGGGCGCGTACGTAGTTCATGGTCGGACGCTTTGCTACAAGTGCGCGGTGAAGCGCTTGGGCTTTGAGAATGAGCCGAGTTCGGATATGCTGAGGATCCTCGCGCCCTTCGAGCTCAGGGCCAAGTAGAGGGCCGCTCATGTGACCGACGTGAAGTCTAAGCTCAGCCGGCTCGTACCCGGCGACATCTTCCATGCGAGCTGTCCAGGCGGGGCGAGTCTGATCTGCCTGGTGGAAGCGGTCACGAACGATCGAATCGAAGCACGGCGAGTCACCACGCAGTGCCATGAAACCTTCGATCTGAATACGGGGCTCGTATGGGATA
>VGCQ01000458.1 GCA_016870055.1 Alphaproteobacteria bacterium
ATCGTCGACCACCAGGTGCGTCCACTGCGTTCCTTTGGGCCAACCGGTACCGTACGAATTCACCCCCGGTCCGGAGTCATATGGCCGAGGTCGGCATGGAGATTGGGAAAGGCGTCGAAAAGGGCGGCGATGTCGGCCGCGCTCGAGCGGCCGCAATTGTGCGCCCAGACGAAGATTGCCTGCGGATGGGCGGCGAACAGCCGGCGCGCCGCCTCGGCGACATGCGGCTCGGCCTCGGCGTGGAACACCATGGGAACGCGGTAACGGGCGGACAGGTCGGCGCATTGGCGCATGAACCAGCCGTCGACCGGGTAGTCCATGTCCGACGTGGCGACAATACCTTGCGCGGTCGTGTAGGGATAGAAGCGCAGCATAAATTCGCCCATGCCGAAGAACTCGCCGCTTCTCAGCTTGTCGCCAGTCTGGCGCAGCAGACGCAGTCCGACGTCGGTGGAATTGCGCATGACCTCGCGACCGTTCAGCTCGCCGCGCTGCATGCCGACGAACGGCACAAAGCGATCGGGAAAGCGGCGGCCATAGTCGCGGGCCTGCTCGTCGCTGCCTTCGCCATCGTTGATCGCGCCGCCGCTGTCGCCGTAGTAGAGCGGCATCAAGACCAGCCGTGTGACTCCGGTGGCATCCATCTTCTGGATCAGGTCGTCGGCCTGAGCGCGCTTTTGGATGTGGGTATGAAAGTCGACCAGTGGCAACTCGCGATTGGGCCTATTGGGATCGACGACGAGCGGCGGCAGTGGGCGGCGCTGCTGGGCCATCGCGAGACTCGGAAAGGCGAGCGCTCCCGCGATCGCCGACACGCCCCACAGGACGCCGCGGCGCGTTGTTTCAGGTGGGCAGCAGGGGCAGTTGTCCAGGAGCGGTCCTCCGATGCTCGACCAGCCTTGAACCTAGGCGGCCGTGGTCGCCCTGTCACGCGGCTTGCGAGCCGAGCGAATGGGCCTATACACGGGTTGCCGTAGACGGCGCGATGCCGGGGCTGGAAAGAGACCATCGATGAGTGATCACTACGTCCTGAGCGTGCAATCGAGCCTGACCTTGGTCCAGGCGGAGCAGATGATCGACGGCGCGCTGGCCGCCGCCCGCGCCGCCGAGTTGCTGCCGCTCACCGCCGCAGTGCTCGATTCCGGCGGCCAGCTCGTCGCTTTCAAGCGCGAGGATGGCTGCGGCGTGCTGCGTTTCGACATCGCCTTCGGCAAGGCGTGGGGGGCGCTCGGCATGGGCGTTTCCAGCCGCACCATCCGCGATCGGCTGGCCAACCGTCCGGCCTTCCAGGGCGCTCTGGCCGCCGCCTCCGGCGGCCGCTTCGTGCCGGTGCCGGGCGGCGTGCTGGCGCTCGACGGCCGGCGGCAAGTGGTGGGCGCGATCGGCATCAGCGGCGATGCTTCGGATCGCGACGAGTACGCCGCCATCATGGGCGTGCGCGCCGCGGGCCTCGCCTCGCATCCCGAAGAGCCGGCCGAGAACTGGCGTTCGGCGGGTTTGTAAGCGATCGGAAATGACTGGAGGAACCATGCATCGTCGACTGTTGCTCGGCACATCCGCCACCCTGCTGCTGGTGCCCGCCGTGTTGCGCGCTCAGGCCTGGCCGTCGCAACCGGTCCGCCTGGTCGTGGCCTTCCCGCCGGGCGGGCCGACCGACGTCTACGGCCGGCTGTTCGGCGAGCGGCTGGCCCGCGCCCTCGGCCAGCCGGTGGTGATCGAGAACAAAGCCGGTGCCGCCGGCACGATCGGCACGCTCGGCGTCGCGCGCGCCAAGCCGGACGGCTACACGCTGGTGTTCGGCACCGGCTCGACCCAGGCGCTCTACGCCTCGATGGCAGCCAAGCCGGAATACGACGTCGTGAAGGACTTTACCTACATCGCCCATCTGGGCGGTGGGCCGGCGGCTTTTGTCGGCAATCTGGCACAGCCCGACACGCTCAAGGGCTTGCTCGATGCGGCGCGCGCCAAACCGGGGGCGCTGAGCTACGGCTCGCCCGGCACGGGGACCTTGCTGCATCTCACCACCGAGCGTTTGAAAGCAGCAGCCGGCGGCGCGCCGATCACCCACGTTCCCTACCGCGGCAGCGGACCTGCGATGAACGACCTGCTCGCCGGCCAGCTGGCGATGGTGACGACCACGCTCGGCAGCGCCCTGCCGTTCCACAGCTCGGGCAAGGCGCGGCTGCTCGCCGTCGCGACCGACCGGCGCACGGCGCTTGCGCCCGACGTGCCGACCGTATCCGAGACGTTGGGCGGCCAGCCATTCGAGGCCGTGCTGTGGCACTGCCTCGCCGGACCGGCCGGCCTGCCGCCCGAGGTCGTGGCCAAGCTTGCCGCGGCGACGCGCGAGACCATGGCCGATGCGGCCCTCGTCAAGGCGCTTGCCGAACAGGGTATCGTGCCGGTGATCGATTCGACACCGGAGGCGACCGCAGCCTTCGTCCGCGCCGAGGCCGAGCGCTGGGCACCGATCGTCAAGGCGGCCGACGTAAAGATGGAATAGCCGAGCTCTGGTGCACACTGCCGATCAGGCGCGCCTCTCCAAGTGCAGGCTCCTGACATTGCGCAAGGCGGCAAGGTCGGGTTCGAGGCCCAGCCCGGGCGCCCCCGGTAGCGGCACGCAGCCGTCGTCGACGCAGAACCGATCGCCGAGCAGTCCTTCGCGCAGGGGATTGGCGTTGGCATCGACCTCGAGCATGCCCGGTCCGCGTACCGCGGCGAGCAGATGCAGCGAATGCATCAGCCCGATCGCGCCGCCCAGGAAGTGCGGACAGAAGGTGCGGCCGGCGGCCAGCGCGGCACGCGCCACCGGCAGGCAGCCGGAATGGCCGCCCCATTTGGCGACATCGGGTTGAATGACACCCAGCAGACCTCGGTCGATCGCCTGCTGGAAGGGGCCGGCGCCGCGCAGATTCTCGCCGCCGGCCAATGGCGCGGGAGTTGCCGCGGCGACCTGCGTCCATTCCGAGTCGGGCCGGTCGACCGCCAGCGGCTCCTCGATCCAGCCCAAGCCGAACTCGGCGAGCTTGGCCACCATACGACTCGCGATGACGACGTCCCAGCCCTGGTTGGCGTCGACCATCAGGCGCTCGCCGTCTTTCAGGTCGTGCGCCACCGGTCGCAGCGAATCCAAGTCGGCTTCCTCGCCGAAACCCACCTTTATCTTGAAGGCGCGATAGCCCGCGGCGCGGGTGCGGACGACCGTGTCGTAGGCGGAACGGCCGGGATTGAGGCCCGAGGCATAGACCGGCACCGGCGCACCATCGCTGCCGCCCAGCGCCTGCCACAGCACCACTCCGCGGCGTCGTGCCGCGAGGTCGTGGAGGGCAAGGTCGAGACCCGCCGTCGCTGCCGACAGAGCGCCGGCATCGCCGCTCTGCAGGCGCAGCACGTGCAGGCTGCGCTCGAGTTCCGACCATAGCGCCGCCGGATCGCCGAGGGGGCGGCCGAGCGCGCGCGGCGCCACGATATCGGCCAGCAGCAATGCGCGGTGCTCGGCGGCGGCATTGGGGAAGTTGCACCAGACCTCGCCCCATCCGGTCGCGCCGTCGCTGTCCTCGGCGCGCACGAACACCGCCGTCCGCTCGGTCATGGTGCCGAACGAGGTGC
>VGCQ01000459.1 GCA_016870055.1 Alphaproteobacteria bacterium
CTGCCAGATCTTCTGGTTGGGCGGACGGAAGCCGCGCTTGGGCATGCGGCGATAAAGCGGCATCTGGCCGCCCTCGAAGCCCTTGATGGCCACGCCGGTCCGCGACTTCTGGCCTTTCACGCCACGGCCGGCTGTCTTGCCCTTGCCCGAGCCGATACCCCGGCCAACGCGCATGCGCGCCTTGCGGGCTCCCGGGTTGTCGGTGATCTGGTTGAGTTTCATTCGTCAGTTCCTTCAGGCAACTGGGTCACGCTGCGCGGTCGTCCTCGACACGCACCAGGTGGCGTACCTTGTTGATCATGCCGCGCACCTCGGGCGTGTCGACCAGCACGCGGCTGCGATGGCGCTTGTTCAGTCCCAGACCGACCAGCGTCGCGCGCTGATCGTCGGTGCGCCCGATCGGGCTGCCGGTCTGGGTCACCTTGATTTTCTTGCCGTCGGCCATGGCCTGCTCCCGTCTGTCTCCTAGGCTGCCGCTTCGGCAGCGCTGTCGTCGCGCCGGCCGAGCAGGTCGCCGACCTTCTTGCCACGGCGATTGGCGACCATGCGCGGCGAGTTGAGCTGCTGCAGGGCGACGAACGTCGCCTTGATCATGTTGTGCGGGTTGGACGTGCCGACCGACTTGGCGACGATGTCCTTCACGCCCAAGGTCTCGAACACCGCGCGCATCGGGCCGCCGGCGATGATGCCGGTGCCGGCCGGGGCGGCGCGCAACGTCACCTTGCCTGCGCCGAAGCGACCCTTGACGTCGTGGTGCAGCGTGCGGCCGTCGCGCAGCGGCACGCGGATCAGGCCGCGCTTGGCTGCTTCGGTCGCCTTGCGGATCGCCTCGGGCACCTCGCGCGCCTTGCCGGCGCCGTGACCGACGCGGCCACGATGGTCGCCGACCACGACGATCGCGGCGAAGGCGAAGCGCCGACCACCCTTCACCACCTTCGCGACGCGATTGATGGTGACCAGCTTGTCGGTCAGTTCACTTTCCTCGTCGCGCTCCCGATCGCGACCCCTCTCGCGCTCGCGGGGGGACCGGCCGGAACCTCCGGGTGAACGAGCCATATCTCAACTCCTCAGAACGTCAGGCCGCCCTCGCGGGCGGCATTGGCCAGCGCCGCGACGCGGCCGTGGAACATGTAGCCGCCGCGGTCGAAGACCACTTCCTTGATACCGGCGGCAAGCGCCCGCTGGGCGATCAACTTGCCGACCTCGACCGCCGCCGACTTGTCGGCGCCAGTCTTGAGCTTGCCCTTGACGTCCTCGTCGAGTGACGAGGCCGCGGCCAGCGTCGCGCCCTTCCGGTCGTCGATGACCTGGGCGTAGATGTGCTTGCCTGAGCGGAAGACGCTGAGGCGCGGGCGGCCGGCGCCGGCTTGGCGTAGCGCGTAGCGTGTGCGCCGTTGGCGGCGGGCAAAAAGGGCGTCGCGGTTGGACATGGTTGGCCTCTACTTCTTCTTGCCTTCCTTGCGCCGGATGGTCTCCGTCGAATACTTGATGCCTTTGCCCTTGTAGGGCTCGGGCGGCCGCAGGCTGCGGATCTCGGCGGCGATCTGGCCGACCTTCTGGCGGTCGGCGCCGCTGATCTCGATCTCGGTCGGCTTCAGCGCCTTGATCTGGATGCCGGCGGGAATCGGCACCTCGACATCGTGGCTGAAGCCCAGCTGCAGCTTGAGGTTCTTGGCGTCGGCCTGGGCGCGATAGCCGACACCGTTGATCTCGAGGTTGACGGTGAAGCCTTCCGACACGCCCTTCACCAGGTTGTTGGCGAGGTTGCGCGCGGTGCCCCACTGAGTGCGGGCGCGCCGGCTGTCGGAGCGCGGCTTGAAATTGAGCTTGTCGCCGTCCCTGGTGACCTCGACATCGTCGTGCACCGTGAACGCGAGCTCGCCCCGCTTGCCCTTGGCCTTGAGATGCTGGCCCTTGAGGTCGATGGTCACCCCGGCCGGGATGGCCACCGGATTCTTGCCGACGCGCGACATGGTCAGAACACCCTGCAGATGACTTCGCCGCCGACATTGGCGGCCCGAGCCTCGGCATCGGACATGACACCGCGCGGCGTGGACAGGATCGAGATGCCGAGCCCGTTGAAATGGCGCGGCAGCTCGCGGATCTTGGAATAGACGCGCCGGCCCGGCGTCGACACGCGCTTGATCTCGCGGATCACCGGGCGGCCGTTGTCGTACTTCAGCTCGACGCGGAGCTCCTTGATGCCTGGCCGCAGTTCTTCCTCGAACCAGCCGCGAATATAGCCCTCGCGCTGCAGCACATCGAGCACACTCGACCGCAGTCGCGAGGCCGGCACGGTCACGCTGTCGAGGCGTGCGGCCTGGCCGTTGCGGATGCGGGTCAGCAAATCACCGACAGGATCTGTCATCGCCATGGTCTACGGTCCCCCGTTACCAGCTCGACTTCACGACGCCGGGCAGAGCGCCCAGCGAAGCGAGCTGCCGCAGCGCCAGGCGCGACAGCTTGAACTTGCGATAGACGGCGCGCGGACGGCCCGTCACCTCGCAGCGATTGCGAATGCGCGTCGGCGAGGAGTTGCGCGGCAGCTTGGCGAGCTTGAGCCGTGCACCGAAGCGTTCCTCGGGCGTCAACTTGTCGTCGATCGCCATCGCCTTGAGCTTGGCGCGCTTGACGGCGAACTTCTTCGCCATCTTGGTGCGCCGGTTGTTCTTCTCGACTGAACTGGTCTTGGCCATCTGCCTCTCCGACCTCAGCTCACGAACGGGAAGTCGAAGCCGCGGAGAAGCGCCTTGGCTTCCGCGTCCGTCTTCGCCGTCGTGCAAATGATGATGTCCATGCCGCGCACCTGGTCGACCTTGTCGTAGTCGATCTCCGGGAACACGATCTGCTCCTTCAAACCCATGGCAAAGTTGCCGTTGCCGTCGAACGACTTGCCGTTCAGCCCGCGAAAGTCACGGACGCGCGGCAGGGCGATGTTGATCAGCCGATCGACGAACTCGTACATGCGGTCGCGCCGCAGCGTGACCTTGGCGCCGATCGCCATGCCATCACGCAGCTTGAAAGTGGCGATCGACTTGCGCGACTTGGTGATCACCGGCTTTTGGCCGGTGATGGCTGCGAGATCGGCCACCGCGCCATCGACGGCCTTGCGGTCGTTGACCGCCTCGCCGACGCCCATGTTGATGACGATCTTGTCGAGTTTCGGCACTTCGAAGGCGTTCTTGTAGGAGAACTCCTTGGTCAGCGTCTCTCGCACGGTCTTGGTGTAGTGCTCTTGCAGTCGCGCGGGCATGGCCCGATCTCCTAGCGGTCGATTGTTTCACCGGAGGCGCGCGCAAAGCGCACCTTGCGGCCGTCTTCGAGGAACTTGAAACCGATCTTGGTCGGCTTGTCCGACTTGGGATCGAGCAAGGCCACGTTCGAGACGTGGATCGCGGCTTCGCGCTCGATGATGCCGCCGGTTTCGGTTCGGCTGGGCTTGGTGTGACGCTTGATAACGTTCACGCCCGACACCACCACGCGCTGCTCGGCAGCGAGCACGCGCAGAACGTCGCCCACCTTGCCCTTGCTGCGGCCGGCGATCACCTTCACGCGATCGCCCTTCCTGATCTTGAGCTTGTTGGCCATGGCCTTAGAGGACCTCCGG
>VGCQ01000460.1 GCA_016870055.1 Alphaproteobacteria bacterium
CACGCTGCGCGAGACGCGCGCTGCCGTGATCGGACGGATCGGCGAAGGCGCCTACAAGGGCCTCTATTCGCTGATCGCGGCAATAGGACTGGCGCTGATCGTCTGGGGATTCGGCCGCTATCGCACCGAGGGTTACATCCAGATCTGGCACCCGCCCTACAAGCTGTTCCATCCGATCGCGCTGGTGCTGCTGTGGTTCGCCCTGGTGGCGCTGACCGCGGCCTACGCGCCGCCCAGCCGCATCAAATCGCTGCTGCGCCATCCCATGCTGGTGGCCGTCAAGGTCTGGGCGTTGTCGCACCTGCTGGTCAACGGCGATCTCGGCTCGATGCTGCTGTTCGGCGCACCGCTCGCCTGGGCGGTCTACGACCGCATCGCCGTGAAACGGCGCGGCGATCCAGGTGCACCGCCCGTGGCGTCGTTCGGTCGCAACGACGCGATCGTCGTCGCCATCGGCACGATCGCCTACTTCGCCCTGCTCTGGCTGCACGAATCGCTGATCGGCGTCACGGCGGCATAAGTCGCAGCACGCGTGATGCGTGTTGTGATCACGAAGTCGCCGCATTCATGGGCAGGATCGCGGGCGTTCGTAAGCGCAAGCATAGGAGTACGCGTCATGAAACGTCCCCTCATCGTCCTCGCGGTGATTCTCGCGGCGAGCGCCGCACAAGCCCAGACACGCGCACCGGTCGGCAGCGCCACGATGCCGCGCGATGTGCAGAGCGATTCGCTGGGCCCCCGCAGCGAGCCCACACCGACCGCCGCCGCCGCAGCGACGCGTGTCCAGATCGAGCAGAGCGGCTACACCAGCGTCCGCGGCCTCAAGCGCGCCGCCGACGGCACCTGGCAGGCCGTCGCCCGTGACGCCAAGAACGCACCGGTGTCGCTGGTCGTCGACGCTCAGGGCAAGGTAAGCCAGACCCGCTGAGGCCACCGCCTCTACGGCTCTTTTGTCCGCCCGCCCCGCTCTTGCGGGGCGGGCTTCTTATTGCCGCCCAGCCTGCTATCCTTGTCTCGGGGGGACCGATGCGCGGATTGCCGCTCCTTGGGGTATTGCTCGCAACCGCTGTGCCGGCCGAGGCGCAGAACTACCGCCAGCTCAGCCAATGGTGCTTCGGCCATGCCGGCGATGCCGAGACCATCGCGGGCTGCACGGCCGTCATTCAGTGGATGCGCGAGTCCAAGCGCGACGCGGCCGCCGCCTTCTATAACCGCGCGATCGCCTATCGCAACCAAGGCCAGCTCGACCGCGCCCTCGACGACTACGACGAGGCGCTGAAGCTGCGGCCGGCGTTCGCCGAAGCGTGGAACGACCGCGGCATCGCCCATCGCTCGAAAGGAAACAGTCAGCGCGCCATCGCCGACTTCAGCGAAGCCGGTCGGCTAAGTCCGGACTTTGCCGCCGCCTGGTTCAACCGCGGCTCGACGTGGTTTGGCCTGGGCCAGTTCGATCGCGCCATCGCCGACTTCGATCGAACCCTTGCCCTCGAACCAGGAGACGCCGAAGCTCTGCTCGCGCGCGGCCAGGCGCGCCGAGCCGCAGGCGACATTGCCGGCGGCGACGCCGACATCGCCGCCGCCCGCCAGAGCCGCAAGTAGACAGCAAACGGAGCAACCCATGACCGACGACTATCAGCGCCGTAGCTACGGCGAGATCGCGGTGGGCACCGGCGAGAAGCCCGGCATCGTCGTCGTCGACTTCCAGCTCGGGTTCACGGATCCGCAATACCCGCTGGGCGGCGCGCCCCTGGTCGTGCGGGCCGTCGAGAACACCGCCAAGCTGCTCGAGGTGGCGCGGCGAGTCGGTGCACCGGTGGCGGTATGCAACACCGCGTATATGAACGAACGCGAAATGCCCTACTGGAAGATCACGGCGGTGCGCCAGACCTTCCTCCACGACCATCCCAGCACGGCGCTCGATCCGCGCATCTACCAGCCGTCCTACGACCTGAAAGTCACCAAGAAAGGCCCGTCGATCTTCTTCGAGACCGGTGTCGCCAACTACTTCATGAAGGAACGCGTCGACACCATGATCGTGACCGGCTGCAACACCTCGGGCTGCATCCGCGGCAGCGCGCTCGACGCCTTCAGCCATCGCTTCCGCACTCTGGTGCCCGAGGATTGCGTCGGTGACATCGAAGAAGGCCCGCACCACGACAATCTGCGCGACATCGGGCGGCGCTATGTCGATATCACCGACCTTGCCTTCTGCATCGACTATCTCGAACGTTGGGGCAAACGCAACAGCGCTTAGCCGCCGCAGACGTCGACCCATTCGGCGCCGACCAGCTCGGCCATGCGCAGTGGGTTGATGCGCAAGGCGCTGCGGGTCGACCCGGCAGCCGGCACGACCTCGTCGAAGGCTTTGAGCGACACGTCGCAGTAGATCGGCAGCGCCGTTGCGAGCCCGAACGGACAGACGCCACCCACCGGATGGCCGGTGATCGCCACGACCTCGTCGGCGGTCAGCATGCGGGGCTTGCCGCCCAGCACCGCCTTGGCCTTCTTGTTGTCCAATCGCGCGCCGCCGCTGGTGACGACCAGCAGGTTGCGGTCCTTGACCCTGAGCGACAGTGTCTTGGCGATCTGCGCCGCCGCGACGCCATGGCCGGCCGCCGCCAGTTCCACGGTGGCGGTACTGCCGTCGAGCTCGATGACGGCGATATCGGGGGCACGCGCCGCCAGGAAGGCACGAACGGATTCGATGGTCATGCTGTCGCCAATAGCATGGACAAGCCGCGCCGGTCAGCGCAGCGTTGGCGGCGGAGGAACCGACCATGTCGCGCAAGCTCGCTCCTTGCCTTGGCCTCGCGGCGCTCGCGGCCGCGGCCGCCGGCGCCCAGGCGCCGATTGCCTTCCAGACGGTCCGCTATGCCTGCGACCAGGGCAAGTCACTGGTCGTCGAGTACTACGCCGGCGCCACACGCACCGCGCCCGACGGCCGGCCGATCGGTGGCGGGCATGTCGTGCTCACCGAGGCCGACGGCCGGCAGTACGTCCTGCAGCAGACAATGTCGGCGTCCGGCATCCGCTACGCCAGCCGCGACGAGAGCTTCGTCTTCTGGTCGAAGGGCGACGGCGCTTTCGTCGAGCAGGGTCCCAGCCTGACGGTGACCTACCGCAACTGCATGGCGCAGAAATGATGCGGCTAGACTTGAAATAGAAGAAAGCCGCCAAAGCCCACGGCGGTGAGCGTCACCCCAAGGTACTTGTAGAAGCGCGCCGACTGTGCGGTGAGGAGCTTCTTGCCACGCAGCGCGGCCCGCTCGGCGCGTGACATTTCGGCCCTGCTTCTCATCTGCTGCGCGAGGAAGCCGGGGGAAACGCCGACACCGACCACCGGTTCGTCCTCCAACTCGACTCGCGCCGCGACGAACCAGATCATCAGTCCGACCACGCCCACACCGAAGAAGCTGGTGTAGGCCACGATCAGGAAGGCGACCACGGAGACGACGAGCCAGCCGCTCCATACGGAGGCCATGACGATGGACTTCAAGGGCATGGGCGCCATGGTGCGCGCTTCGCCCGTCGCTGGCAAGACGGAGCCAATCGTCACGTCCGGCCAACCAGCCGCGAATTGAATCGACCGTACGCGAAGTAGAT
>VGCQ01000461.1 GCA_016870055.1 Alphaproteobacteria bacterium
CGGCTTCGCGGGCGAGCAGCGCCGGCGACTGGTCGTCACCGTGATAACCCGGCACCAGCGGTACGCGGGCCTTTTCCATGATCTTCTTGGCCTCGCTCTTGGAGCCCATGGCGCGGATCGCGGCGGGCGGCGGGCCGATGAACACCACGCCGGCCATGGCGCAGGCTTCGGCGAAGCCGGGATTCTCCGACAGGAAGCCGTAGCCGGGATGGATCGCCTCGGCGCCTGTACGCTTGGCGGCAGCGATGATCTTGTCGACCACCAAGTAGCTCTCACGCGCCGGCGCGGCACCGATATGGACCGCCTCGTCGGCCATCGCGACGTGTCGTGCGCCGCGATCGGCATCGGAGTAGACCGCAACGGTCTTGATGCCGAGCCGCCGTGCCGTCTTGATGACGCGGCAGGCAATCTCGCCGCGGTTGGCGATCAGGATCTTGGAAAACATCAGCTCGCCCACCTCGGCTTGCGCTTGTCCAAAAAAGCCCGCATGCCCTCGATCGCCTCGGCGGTCGTGCATTGCGCGGCGACATGCTCGCCGATCAGCTCGGCCGTCGCGGCATCGTGCGGCCGCGCGTCGAGGTCGGGAATCAGGTCCTTGATCAGGCGCTGCACCGAGGGCGCGCCATGCATCAGCTCGCCGGCAAGCGTCGCTACCGTGTCGTCGAGCGACGCCGGCGCCACGACCTGGTCGACCAGGCCGATGCGCAACGCCGTCGCGGCGTCGAACATGCCGCCATGCATCAGGAGCTGGCGCGCCAGCCGTGGACCGACCGCCTCGATCAGCACCGGAATTGCAATCCCGGCCAGCAGGCCGTTGCGTACCGAGGTGAGGCCAAAGCGCGCCGAAGACGCCGCAACGGCGAAGTCGCAGGCCAGCATCAAGCCGACGCCGCCGCCCACCGCGGCACCCTGTACGCGGGCGATCGACGGCTTGGGGAAATCGTAGACCGCCTGCACCGCGCCCATGACCGCGTCGGCTGCGACGCGGCGCGTGATGGCATCGAGATCCGGCCAGGTCAGCACCCAATTGAAGTCGCCGCCGGCGCAGAAAGTGTTGCCCTCGCTCGCCAGCACCATCACCCGCACGGCATCGTCTTGGGCAAACGCTTCGACCGCCGCCACGATCGCCCGTGTCGTGTCGCCGTCGAGCGAGTTCATGTCACCGGGCCGCTGGAGCACGAGGCGCCCCACCCCCGCCGCTACCTCGGTCTGCACGGTCGCGGTCACGGCCATCACATCCGGAACACGCCGAACTTGCTCGGCCCGATCGGCTGGTTCATCGCCGCCGACAGACCGAGCGCCAGCGCCATACGGGTGTCGACCGGATCGAGGATGCCGTCGTCCCACAGCCGCGCCGTGGCATAGTAAGGATGGCCCTCGCGATCGTACTGATCGCGGATCGGCTGCTTGAAAGCCTCCTCCTCGTCCTTGCTCCAACGGCCGCCGCGCGCCTCGATGTTGTCGCGCCGCACGGTGGCGAGCACGCTCGCCGCCTGCTCGCCGCCCATCACCGAGATGCGCGCCGACGGCCACATCCACAGGAAGCGCGGACTGTAGGCACGGCCGCACATGCCGTAGTTGCCCGCGCCGTAACTGCCGCCGACGATCAGAGTGAACTTGGGCACCGCCACGGTCGAGACCGCGGTGACCATCTTGGCGCCGTCGCGGGCGATGCCGCCCGCCTCGTATTTGCGGCCAACCATGAAGCCGGTGATGTTCTGCAGGAAAAGCAACGGAATGCCGCGCTGACCGCACAGCTCGATGAAATGCGCCGCCTTGAGCGCCGATTCGTTGAACAGGATGCCGTTGTTGGCGACGATACCGATCGGATGCCCCCAGATGCGGGCAAAGCCGGTGACGATGGTCGTACCATAGAGGTGCTTGAATTCGTCGAGCTCGCTGCCGTCGACCAGGCGGGCGATGACCTCGCGCATGTCGTAGGGCGTGCGGCCGTCGGTCGGCACGACGCCGTAGAGCTCGTCAGCGGCAAAGAGCGGCTCGCGCGGCGCCAGCAGCGAGACCGACGGGGTCTTCTTCCAATTGAGGTTGGCCACGATGCGCCGCGCCATGCCGAGCGCGTGACTGTCGTTGTGGGCATAGTGGTCGGCGACCCCCGAGGTGCGGGCGTGGACGTCGGCGCCGCCCAGCTCCTCGGCGCTGACCACTTCGCCGATCGCCGCCTTCACCAATGGCGGGCCACCGAGGAAGATCGTGCCCTGATTGCGCACGATCACCGTCTCGTCGCTCATCGCCGGCACGTAGGCGCCGCCCGCCGTGCACGAGCCCATGACCACGGCGATCTGCGGAATGCCCTGCGCCGACATGTTGGCCTGGTTGTAGAAGATGCGGCCGAAGTGGGCCTTGTCAGGGAAGACCTCGGGCCATTGCGGCAGGTTGGCGCCGCCGGAATCGACCAGATAGAGGCAGGGCAGGCGGTTTTCCATCGCCACTTCCTGGGCGCGCAGATGCTTCTTCACCGTCATCGGATAGTAGGTGCCACCCTTGACCGTGGCGTCGTTGCACACGATCACGCATTCGACGCCGCTCACGCGGCCAACTCCGGTGATGACGCCGGCGCCCGGCGCCTCGTTGTCGTACATGTCGAGGGCGGCGAGCGGCGACAGTTCGAGGAACGGCGAGCCGGGATCGAGCAGCGCCCGCACCCGCTCGCGCGGCAACAGCTTGCCGCGCGACAGATGCCGTTTGCGCGCTTCCTCGCCACCGCCCTGCCGTACCTTGTCGGTTCGGCTTTTCAGATCGGCGACCAGGCCGCGCATGGCCTCGGTGTTGCGCTTGAAGGCGTCGGAGCGGGTATCGACGGCTGAGGAAAGGATCGTCATGTCCGCGGCAAACTGCCCGGACGGTGGCCTAGGTGCAAGGGCGACGGAAGCGGCGTTGCCGCTACGGCAGGCGCGACAGCCGGCGCCAGTCCCGGCTTTCGCCGACGAAAGTCCGCTGGTTGGCGAGCGCGGCGGCGAAGTCGGCATCGCGCTCGGCCTGTTCCTTGAGCACGATTTCCGACTTGTCGCGGAACACCCTCATGAGCTCGGGCGACCATTGCTTGATGGCGACCTTGGCCGCCTTGAGCTTCTCCAACGCCACGCCCTGCAGGTGCGGCGAGCGGCCGAGCATCCAGGCGATATTGGCGCGGCAGGCCGTCTCGATCTGGATGCGCAGGCTGGGCGCCAGTGCCTCCCACTTGTCCTTGCGCATCATGAAGTCGAGCACCGCCGATGGCTGCTGCCAGCCGGGCATATAGTAGGGCAGGCCGAGCTTCTCGAAGCCGAGCGCCGCGTCGATGGCTGGCGTCGACATCTCCCCGCCGTCCACCTTGCCCTGCTGAAGCTGGTAGAAGAACTCGCCCGGCGGCAGCGGCACGACGGTGGCGCCGAGTTTGGCCACGACGTCACTGGCAAAGCGCCCGTAGCGCAGGCGCTGGCCCTTGAAGTCGGCCACAGTGTTGAACTCGCCGCGGAACCAACCGCCACCCTTGGCTCCCTGGATGCCGCAGGGCGTGGCAGCGACGCCGAGCTTCTCATAGGCGTCGCGATGGATACGGCTGCCGTCGCCGTCGAGCATCCAGGAGACCATGTCCTCGG
>VGCQ01000462.1 GCA_016870055.1 Alphaproteobacteria bacterium
AGATCGAGCGCGAGCTGCTCCTTGCTCGGGAAGTATCGGTAGATCGTGCCCTCGGCGACCGAAGCCGCCATGGCGATCTCCTTGGTCGTGGTCTCCGCGACGCCGCGCGCCACGAACAAAGTCAGCGCGGCGCGTTCGAGTCTCGACTTGGTTTCCTCGGCTTTGCCCATGTCGGCCAGTCTATGAGGGAGTACTCACTTGGCAAGGTGATGGACGACGCAGGCTCGCAGAACCAGCGCCAGTCGAGCGTGCAGTCGGTGCCGGCGGCGGCGACGGGTGACGCTTCGCTCTGCACCTCGAGGAAAGTTTTGAACGCACAGCGGATGAACATGCGACCCTCCTTGGAAATGAGCGCATACTCATTTTATAAGTGAGCAATCACTTATTTTCAAGTCCCTTCTAAGCTATGGATTTGGAAAGGCTTTTCCCGGTGGACGCGGCAGGGGAGGGCTCCTAAGGTCGATCCAACCCAGACGAGCCCTGTGGGAGAGACCGTCTCTCGAAGACGGCGCCGAAGGAGCAACCGGCCCCGGAAACTCTCAGGCCAACGGACCGCAGGAGGATGGGTCTCTGGAAAGCGGTACGGTCTCGCAAGAGGCCGTGCCCACCGACGAAGTAAGCCGGCAACGGCGAATCTTTCAGGTCTCCGGACAGAGGGGGTCGCAGACGGCGCAGTCCTTGCGCCGGTCGACGCGACTCTGGAGACCGTCTTGGGTGAACCTCTCAAACGCACGCCGCTTTACGATCTTCATCGCGAGCTCGGCGCACGCCTCGTGCCGTTCGCCGGCTACGAGATGCCGGTGCAGTACCCGACCGGCATTTTGGCCGAGCATGCCCACACGCGGACGGCAGCCGGCCTGTTCGATGTCTCGCACATGGGGCAGGTGCGGTTCACGGCGAAGCTCGGCCAGAACGCGGCCAAGGCGCTGGAGACTCTGGTGCCGGGTGACATCGCGGGCCTGCAGCCCGGCCAGCAGCGCTACACGCAATTCACCAACCAGACCGGCGGCATTCTCGACGACCTCATGGTGACCAGCACTGGCGACCACCTCCTCGCGGTGTTCAACGCCGCCTGCAAGGAGAGCGACCTCGCGCATGTGCAGAAGCACCTCGCCGCCGCATGCGAGATCGAGCCGATGTTCTCGCGCGGGCTACTCGCGCTGCAGGGGCCGCAGGCTGCGGCCGTTCTGGCGCGGTTCGCGCCGCAGGCCGCGACCATGAAGTTCATGACCGGCGCCTTCTTCGTGATCGACGGCGCGCGTTGCTACATCACGCGCTCGGGCTATACCGGCGGCGACGGCTACGAGATCTCGACCCCCGCCGACGCCACCGACGCCATTGCGCGCAAGCTTTTGGCCGCGCCCGAGGTCAAGCCGATCGGGCTCGGCGCGCGCGATTCGCTGCGCCTCGAAGCGGGGCTTTGCCTCTATGGCCACGACATCGACACCACGACCACGCCGACCGAAGCGGGCCTGCTGTGGAGCATCGGCAAGGAACGCCGCATCCAAGGTGGTTTCCCGGGCGCGGCGATCATCCAAAGGCAAATCGCCGAAGGGGCGCCGCGCAAGCGCGTCGGCTTGCTGCCCGACGGCAAGGCGATCGCCCGCGAAGGCGCCGAGATCGCACTCGCCGGCAAAGTCGTCGGCAAGGTCACATCGGGCGGCTTCTCGCCCACGCTGGGACGCGCCGTCGCCATGGGCTACGTCGAGCGCGCCCATTCGGCCAACGGCACCAAGGTCGATCTCGTGGTGCGCGGCAAGCCGGTGCCGGCCGAGATCGTGCCCATGCCTTTCGTCAAACACGCCTACTACCGCGGATAGGAGCTTTAGATGGCCGACACCAAGTACACCCAGGAGCACGAGTGGATTCGCGTCGAGGGCGACGTCGGCACCATCGGCATCACTCAGTACGCCCAAGAGCAATTGGGCGACGTGGTATTCGTCGAGGTCCCGCAGGCCGGCCGCACGGTCGCCAAGGGCGAGGCCTGCGCCGTCGTCGAATCGGTGAAGGCGGCATCCGACATCTACGCGCCGGTGTCGGGCGAGGTGACGGAGGCCAACGCCGCGCTGGCGGATTCGCCGGGCGACGTCAACGCCGAGCCGATGGGCAAGGGTTGGTTCTTCAAGATCAAGCTCGCCGACAAGGCCGAGCTGGCCGGCCTGATGGACGACAAGGCCTACGACGCCTTCGTGAAAAGCCTGGGTTGAGGCGGACCATGCGCTATCTCCCGCTCACCGATTCCGACCGCCGCGACATGCTGGCGGCGATCGGCGCCAAATCGGTCGACGATCTTTTCCAGGACGTGCCGGCGGCGGCGCGGCTGGCCGGCAAGGTGGCGGGACTGCCCGATCACCTGGGCGAGCTCGAGGTCGAGCGCGCCTTCCAGGCTTTCGCCGCCAGGAACGTCTCGCTGGCCAGCGCTCCGTTCTTCATCGGTGCCGGCGCCTATCGCCATCATGTGCCGGCGACCGTCGACTACATGATCCAGCGCGGCGAGTTCCTGACCTCCTATACGCCCTATCAGCCCGAGATCACCCAGGGCACGCTGCAGTACCTGTTCGAGTTCCAGACCCAAGTCAGCCTGCTGACCGGCATGGAGGTGGCCAACGCCTCGATGTACGACGGTTCGACGGCGGCGTCGGAGGCCGTATTGATGGCCGGCCGCATCACCCGCCGCAGCACGGCGCTGCTCTCCGGTGGCTTGCACCCGCATTACCGCCGCGTCATCGAGACCACGGCGCACTGGCACGGCTACACCGCGCGTGCCGCCAAGGCCGATCCGCAAGGCCTGGAAGATCTGATCGCCGCGGTCGACAAGGAGACCTCGTGCGTGGTCGTGCAGAACCCGAGCTTCTTCGGCCATGTCCGCGACTTCGCCAAGCTCGCCGCAGCCTGCCATGCCGCGGGCGCCTTGCTGATCGTGGTGGTGACCGAAATCGTGTCGCTCGGCCTGCTGAAGCCGCCCGGCGAGATGGGCGCCGACATCGTGGTTTGCGAGGGCCAGTCGATCGGCAACGGGCTGGGCTTCGGTGGCCCCTATGTCGGCTTGTTCGCGACGCGCGACAAGTACGTGCGCCAGATGCCCGGCCGGCTGGTCGGTGAAACCGTCGACGCCGACGGCAAGCGCGGCTTCGTGCTGACCTTGAGCACTCGCGAGCAGCATATCCGCCGCGAAAAAGCGACCTCCAACATCTGCACCAACGCCGGGCTCTGCGCGCTGGCTTTCACCGTGCACCTCACTCTGCTGGGTGAAGCGGGCTTCAAGCGCCTGGCCGAGTTGAACCACGCCAAGGCGAGCGAGCTTGCCGACCGCGTGGCGGCGATCCCCGGCGTGGCGCTCTTGAACGACGGCTTCTTCAACGAATTCACGGTGCGTCTGCCCAAGCCCGCCGCGGCCGTGGTCGAAGCGCTGGCCGAGCGGCGTATCCTGGCGGGCGTGCCGGTCTCGCGCTTGATCCCCGACGATCCCGCGGTCGAGAACCTCCTGCTGCTCGCCGCCACCGAGACCGCGACCGAGCACGGCATGGCGCCGCTGATCGCCGGCCTGAAGGAG